>DASSHL010000308.1:0-5217 GCA_035692845.1 Gemmatimonadales bacterium | reverse complement strand
AGCGAGGGATCTACTGTCCCGGCTCAGGGGAGCGGGCGGCAAGGTTCCTCGCTACGCTCGGAATGACAAACCTTCACGCCTTCCCATCCTTCCCATCCTTCCCATCCTGCCCATCCTGCCCATCCTGCCCATCCTGCCCATCTCGCCCATCCTGAGAATGCTTGCGAAAAATTTCACAAGCCCCTAATTTTGCCGCCGTGACTGAGGCCCCCAAGGGTGGTGACAGCCCCTCGCCGATGCGGTTTGCCGGCCTCGGGATTCAGCTGGTCGTCATGACCCTGCTGGGGCTTTTTGCGGGTCAGTGGGCCGACCGCAAGTTCGGCACTGGAGAGCTCCTGACCATCGTGGGCGCATTCCTCGGGTTCGGGGCCACGATGTGGTCGCTGATCAAGCAAGTGGGGCAGGATGGGCAAGATGGGCGGGGCCGGTGAGGCCGAGATTCCTCTACCCGCTGCTCGTGCTGGTGGTAGCGCTGGGCGGTGCCCTGCTGGCGCTCCGACTCGTTCCTGAGCGGGAGCATCCGGCGGTCTGGGTCGCCGTGCTGGCGTCCATCCTGGTGCAAGGCCCCTTGGGGTGGTGGGTGGTCCGGTCGGTGGGGACACAGCGATTCCTGACGGTCTGGGGGCTCGGGCTTATCGCCCGGCTCATCCTGATTGGACTCATGGCGGTGCTGGTCGGGCCGGCCTTCGGGCTCTCGGCGACGCCGCTTCTGGTTACACTGGCCGGGCTGCTGGCGGCGCTCCTCATGGTGGAGGGCGTCGTGGCGCTGGCGGCACTTCCTCGCACCTGACGGCTATGATGCGATTCGCGCGCTGGTTGTCCCTCATTCTTGTGCTTGGTCTCGCGAGCGTCACGCAGGCCGCGCCACTTGCTGCCCAGGAACACGAGACGGCGGGCGAGCATGCCGCGGAGCGGGGCAAGGAAGCCGAGATCGACATCCTGCACCACATCGGCAACTCGGACGAGATCGAGCTGCCGTTCGGGATGGTGTGGCACCTTCCGCATTGGCAGCCGGTTCGCATCGGCAACTACGCCATCGACCTGAGCCCCACCAAGCACACCGTCTTCATGCTGTTCGCCGCCGTCATCGTGGCGCTCACGTTCATCCTGAGCGGGCGCGCGGTCCAGAAGGCCCAGCGGTCGGGCAAGCCACCCAAGGGGTTTGCCAGCGCCATGGAGGCGACGGCGCTCTGGGTGCGGCAGGACGTGGTGCTGCCCAACGCAGGGCCGCACTCGGCGGCATTCGCTCCCTATATCCTGACCCTGTTCTTCTTCATCCTGGTGATGAACCTGCTGGGCATCCTCCCGTGGGGCGCCACGCCGACCGGCAACATCTCGGTGACGGCCGGGCTCGCGCTGGTGGCGTTCCTGGTGATCGAGATTGCCGGCATGAAGGCGCTGGGCTTCAAGGGCTACATGGGGACGATCTTCTTCCTCCCGCATGGGCTCCCCGGTGGCGTGGGCGGAATGATCCTCAAGCCCATCATGCTGGTGATCTTCACCGTGATCGAGATCATCGGCAAGCTGGCCAAGCCGTTTGCGCTCGCGGTCCGGCTCTTTGCCAACATGACGGCGGGCCACGTGCTGGTGCTCGCGCTGATCGGGCTCACGTTCATCTTCAAGAGCTTCTCGGTGGGCATCGCCTCCTCGCTGATGGCGACGGGGATCATGCTCCTCGAAGTGTTCGTGGCGTTCCTGCAGGCCTATGTCTTCGCGCTGCTGACGGCGGTGTTCATCGGGCTGATGCAGGAGGCGCACTAGGACTCGGGACGTGGGACCCGAGACGCGCGTCTCGCGTCCCGCGTCCCGCGTCCATCACCGGATCCCGAGCGCTCGCGGAGTTCCGGTACAGTACGCCACCGTCTGGTGGCGGAAGCCCGTTGTCGAGGCGGCCTGCGGCCGCTGCGGCGCTGACGGGTCACCGCGAAACCGCCGATCCGGAGAGTCGGCGTGCCGAGCGGCGGGTGCAGACAACCAGCGATCTCCAAGGTGAGTGGAGCCAGAACATGGTACACATGCTTGCGATGCTGCAGGACGTGGCACAGGTCGCAGCGGCGGCGGGTGGCAAGGGCTACGGCCTCATTGGTGCCGGCCTGGCCGGCGGCCTCGCGGTGGTCGGTGCCGGCATCGGCATCGGGTTCGCGGGCGGCAAGGCGGTGGAAGGCATGGCGCGCCAGCCGGACAACAGCGCGCGTATCCAGACGGCGATGCTGATCGCCGCCGCGCTGGTCGAAGGCGTGGCGCTCTTCGTCGCGGTTATTGCATTCCTGATCCAGGGAAAAGTGACGTTCTAAGGCGGACAGACGGGAAGGCGGGAAGACGGGAAGTGCTCATGCCTTCACATCTTCCCGTCCTCCCGCCTTCCCGTCTTCCCGACAGTCTCGGAGAGACCGCATGACGACGTTCTTGCTCGCAGCCCTCGCGCTCCAGGAAGCCCCCGTGGCCGGTCCGCTCACGGTCGAGGGCGGGCTGATGTTCTGGACCATCGTGATCTTCGCGCTGCTCGTGGTGGTGCTCTGGAAGTTCGCGTGGCCCCAGATTCTTGGCGCGGTCGAGGCCCGGGAGAAGGCGCTCGAGACACAGATCGCCGAAGCCGCGCGGAATCGCGAGGAGTCGGCCAAGGTGCTGGAGGAGCAGAAGAAGCTCCTGGCCGACGCCCGCGCCCAGGCGCACCAGCTGATCAACGAGGCCCAGGGTGCGGCCGAGAAGGAGCGCGCGCTGGTGATGGAAAAGGCCCGGCAGGAGCAGGATGAGCTGCTGGCGCGTGCCCGCCGCGAGCTGGCCGACGAGCGGCAGCGCGCCGTCGCTGACCTCCGCCGTGAGGCGGTGGACCTCTCGCTGGCCGCTGCAGGCCGGCTCATTCGCCAGCGGCTCGACAGCGATGCCGACCGCCAGCTGGTGAACGACTACCTCGCGACGCTGGAGCCCCAGCATTGAGGGCGCCGGCTGTCGCCCGGAATTACGCCGAGGCGCTGTTCACGCTGGGTGAGCACAGCGGCCGCGCGGCGGAATACGCCGAGCTGATTCGCGCCGTGGCTGATGCGGTGGAAGGGTCGCCCGAAGCCGAGGCGGTGCTGGTGTCGCCCCGGATTCCCAAGACCGCCAAGGCAGAGCTGCTGGCGAGGGCGCTACCCGATGCCCCGCGTGAGTTCGTACTCTTCCTGCAGGCTGTGGTGCGTCGCGGGCGCCAGAAGCTCTTCGGCGAGATTGCCGATGCCTACCAGGCGGAGCTTGACGTGAAGCTCAACCGGGTGCGGGCGGGCGTGGTGGTGGCGCGGGAGCCCAACGAGCAGATGCGCGAACAGGTCCGCGCCGCGCTGGTCAAGGCACTGGGCAAGGATGTGGTGGCCGAGTTCTCGGTGGATCCCGATATCCTGGGCGGCACCATCGTTCGCGTGGGCGAGCGGGTGTACGATGGCTCGGTCCGCCGGCGGATGACGCGGTTGAGAAGGCAGCTTGTGGGGTAGGGGGTAGGGGCTAGGGATCAGGGGTTAGGGATCAGGGTTTGACCGGGAGGACTCCGCTGCGTGGCGGGGTCCTTCTGCGTTTGCGGGTTATCTTTCGTCCGCCGTGACCTCGAAGCCCTAATCCCTAATCCCTAATCCCTAGCCCCTAATGTTCCCACTCCTCCTCGCCGCCCTCGTCCAGCAGCCGGTCCAGGCTGGCCCACGGACTCCCTATTGGCAGCAGCACGTGGCCTACGATATCACGGCCCGGCTCGACGAGCCCACCGGTGTGCTGGGCGGCAGGGAGCAGATCCGCTACACCAACAACTCTCCCGATACACTGACGTCGTTTGCGCTGCACCTGCACCTCAATGCCTTCCGACCCGGCTCACGCTGGTCCGATGCGGATTCAGTGGAAGGCCGGCGGCGCTTCAACGACTTGAAGGACCCTGACTACGGCTTCAACCATGTGCGGGACGTGCGCATCATGGGCCAGCCGGTCGCGGCCATCTACCCCTTTGCGCCCGACAGCACGATCGTGCGGTTCATGCTGCCCGAGCCACTCGCGCCCGGCGCTTCCATGGACATCAGCATGGACTGGGACGCCCGGCCCTCCACCGTGCCGCGCCGGCAGGGACGGCGAGGCCGGCATTTCGATTTTGCCCAGTGGTATCCCAAGGTGGTGGTCTATGATCGCTACGGCTGGGAAGAGCACCCGCTTTATCCGGCGGGCGAGTTCTACGGCGAGTTCGGCTCGTTTACGGTGCGGCTGGATGTGCCAGAGGACCAGGTGGTGGGTGCCACGGGTGTGCCCGTCTGCGGTGACCCTGGGTGGGAGCGCGCCAACCACCTGAAGGACTCGCCGGTCGAATACCAGCGTGACTTCTATGGCAGCGCGACCGCTGCCCTCGCTGACGCCTGCACCCCGCCATCCAACGGACGCAAGCGCCTCATCTGGTACGCCGACGACGTGCATCACTTTGCCATGTCCATGGCGCCCGACTACCGCTACGAGGGCGGCCGGTACAAGGACGTGGCGGTGCACGTGCTCTACCAGCCGGGTGACGAGAAGAGCTGGGGCAATGGCGTAGCGGTCAAGCGCACCGAGATCGCGCTTGGCTGGCTCGATTCGCTCTATGGCAAGTTCGACTGGCCCCAGATTACCAACGTGCACCGGATCGAGGGCGGCGGCACCGAGTTTCCCATGATGATCCACAACGGGTCGGCGGGGCAGGGGCTCATCGTGCATGAGCTGGGCCACAACTACACCATGGGAATCCTGGCCAACAACGAGTGGCGCGAAGGATTCCTGGACGAGGGCTTCACCAGCTTCCAGTCGTCGTGGTTCGCCGAGGTGCAGTCGGGGCAGGACCAGTGGCCGGGAACGGACCAGTTCATCCTCAACCTCGATCTGGACGGGATGAGCGAGCCGGCCAGCCTGGTGAGCGACAAGTATCGTGACTTCACCAGCTACAACATCGCCATCTACACTCGCGGGGAAATGTTCTACCAGTTCCTGCGCTACATCGTGGGTGATGATACGATGCGGGAAATCCTCCGCACCTTCTACCAGCGCTGGCAGCTGAAGCACGTAGACGAGTCCGCATTCCGCGACGTGGCCGAAGAAGTCTCGGGCATGGACCTCTCCACCTTCTTCGGGCAGTGGCTGCACGGCACGCCGCTTTACGACTACGGCATTGGCCGGGTGAAGCGTGAGCGCCAGCCGGATGGGTCCTGGCGCACTCGTGTCGAGGTTGTGCGGCATGCGGAG
>DASSHL010000307.1:0-5639 GCA_035692845.1 Gemmatimonadales bacterium | reverse complement strand
ATTCTGCCAGACGTTTCCCAAGACGCTGCGCGAAGTGGACACCATGTTCACCCGCAACGCCATCTGGTGCGGGCGCACCCAGGGCGTGGGCGTGCTGACCTACGATGAAGCCATCAACTATTCGATGAGCGGCCCGATGCTGCGGGCCAGCGGCGTGGATTATGACGTCCGGAAGGACCGGCCCTATCTCGGCTACGAGACCTACGACTTCGACGTGCCCATTGGCGAACATGGCGACGTGTACGATCGCTACCGGGTGCGCATGGAGGAGATGGCGCAGTCGGTCCGCATCCTGGAGCAGGCCCTCGACCGGCTGAAACCCGGGCCCATCAATGTGGATGACCCCCGCGTCATCCTGCCTCCCAAGTCCCGCACGATGGGTGACATGGAAGCGATGATCTATCACTTCAAGCAGGTCATGGAGGGCGTCAAGCCGCCCGCCGGCGAGGCCTACATGGGCATCGAAAATCCCAAGGGTGAGCTCGGCTACTACATGGTCTCCGACGGGACGGCGAAGCCGGTGCGCTGGCGCATTCGGCCGCCTGCCTTCATCAACCTGTCGGCCCTGCCCAAGATGTGCGAAGGCGCGCTGCTGGCCGACGTCATCGCCATCAATGCGAGTGTGGACATTGTCATGGGCGAGGTGGACCGATGAGCGTCGCCGTCCACGGAGAGGAAGCCTACGAACCGGTCTTCACCGGCGAGACGCTGGCAGCGCTGGAGCGGAAGTACGCCGAATATCCCACCCGGCAGGCGCTGCTCCTGCCGGCGCTCTGGATGGTGCAGGAGAAGCGCGGCTGGATCAGCGAGAAGGCCATCGGTGAAGTGGCCCAGGTGCTGGGGCTCACGCCAGCGCTGGTGAAGGGTGTGGTGACGTTCTACACCATGTATCACACGCACCCGGTGGGGAAGTACTTCATCCAGGTGTGCACCACCTCGCCCTGCGGGCTGTGCGGCGCCGAGGAAACCTTGAAGGCACTGCTCCTCCACAGCGGCTGCGGTGAGCTCGGCGCCACCAGCCCGGACGGGCGCTTCACCGTCGTCGAAGTGGAATGTCTTGGCGCCTGCGGGTTCGCGACGCCGGTAATGGTGAACGAGGAATTCATCGAGAGCGTCACAGCCGATTCCGTGCCCGCCCTGCTCGAGAGGTACCGGTAATGGGATTTCCGCACCCCAGCCATCCCGGGGAAACCGTGGTGCTGTCGCAGTACTTTGGCGACCCCGGCGCGCGCACCTATGACGGCTGGGTCAAGCGCGGTGGCTACGAGGCGCTTCGCAAGGCGCTGGGCATGGACCGCAACGCCATCATCGAGGAAGTGAAGGCGTCCGGACTCCGCGGGCGCGGTGGTGCCGGCTTTCCCACCGGCATGAAGTGGAGCTTCATGCCCAAGGATGACGGCAAGCCGCATTTCCTGGTGTGCAACGCCGACGAGTCCGAGCCAGGTACGTTCAAGGACCGCGAGATCATGCGCTGGACGCCGCATGCGCTGATCGAGGGTTGTGCGATCGGCGCCTACGCCATCCAGTCCGAGCGATGCTACATCTACATCCGTGGCGAATTCACGGAGCCGTGGGCCGTGATGACCAAGGCGGTAGAGGAAGCCTACGCCAACGGCGTGGTGGGCGAGAACGCATGCGGCAGCGGCAAGCGCATCGATATCACGCTGCATCGCGGTGCGGGCGCCTACATCTGCGGTGAAGAGACCGCGATGCTCAACTCGCTCGAGGGGAAGCGGGGCAACCCGCGGGTCAAGCCGCCGTTCCCGGCGCAGGCAGGCGCGTTCAGCCTGCCCACCACCGTGAACAACGTGGAGACGCTGGCGGCCGTGCCGCACATCCTCAACCGCGGCGCCGCGTGGTACAAGGGCCTCTGCCTCGGGAACCCCAAGAGCACCGGCACCAAGCTGATATCAGTGTGCGGCCATGTGGAGCGGCCGGGGAACTATGAGATCACCATGGGCACGCCCATGAGGGATCTCATCTACGACATGTGCGGTGGCATCCCCAACGGACGGAAGCTCAAGGCCGTCATCCCGGGCGGCTCGTCAGTGCCCATCCTCACCGCTGAAGAAGCCGAGAACTGCATTACCGACTATGAGGGCGTGGTTGCGGCCGGTTCCATGCTGGGTTCGGGTGGCATGATCGTCATGGACGATACCACGGACATGGTCTACCAGATCTGGCGCCTGGCCCGGTTCTACGCCCATGAAAGCTGCGCCCAGTGCACCCAGTGCCGCGAAGGCACCGGCTGGACGACGCGCATCCTCGGCCGCATCCTCGCGGGCGAGGGCAAGGAATCCGACTACGAGCTACTGCTCGATCTTTCGAAGAACATGACAGGAACCACCATCTGCGTGCTCAGCGATTCATGTGCGGTGCCCATTGTGAGCGGCATCCAGAAGTTCCGCAGCGAGTTCGAAGCTTATATCCGCCGCGAACGCGAGCCGGCGCTCGCGCTCGGGCCTGCGTGAGGTGACATGAGCCAGGAAATGGTGACCGTCACGATTGACGGCATCGCCGTGTCCGTGCCGAAGGGCACGACCGTCATCGAGGCGGCCAAGCAGGCCGGCATTCTGGTGCCGCACTATTGCTATCACCCGGGGCTCCCGACGAGCACCTCGCCGGCGGTGTGCCGGATGTGCCTGGTGGAAGTGGAGAAGGCGCCCAAGCTGATGCCTGCGTGTGTCACGACCGTCGCCGATGGCCAGGTGGTCCACACCCAGAGTGACCAGGCGCTGGAGCAGCGCAAGGGCGTGCTCGAGTTCCTGCTCATCAACCATCCGCTCGACTGTCCCATCTGCGACCAGTCGGGTGAATGTGAGCTGCAGGACTACACCTTCCGGGAAGGCCGGGCAGCCACCCGCTACACACCCGACTTCGCCAAGCGCTACAACCCGGTGGAGGATTTCGGGCCCGACATCATCTACGTGCCGAACCGGTGCATCCTCTGCATCCGCTGCGTGCGCTTCATGTCTGACGTAGCCCAGGAAGCCACGCTCAACGTGAGTGAGCGCGGCGACCGTGCCTTCATCGGCGTCGCCGAAGGTGAGCGGCTGGACCATCCCTGGTCGGGCAACGTGGTCGATCTCTGTCCCGTGGGCTCGCTACTGTCCAAGGATTTCCTCCACAAGGCTCGCGTGTGGGACATGGACAAGACGGGGAGCATCTGTCCCGGGTGCACCCAGGGCTGCAATATCACCATCGACATGCGGGACGACGCGGTGGTGCGCCTCAAGCCCAGGCCCAACATGGACGTGAACCGTCACTTCATGTGCGACCACGGCCGGCTCGACTATCGCTGGATGAACCGGGGTGACCGGGTCGAGGCGCCACTGGTGCGGAACGGCGCCGGGAGCACGGCGGCGGCCGATTGGGACCAGGCGCTGGATGCTGCGGGGGCGCTGCTGCAGGGCGCTGGTGGCCGTGCTGTCATCCTCGCATCCGGCCGCGCATCAGTGGAGTCGCTCGGGCTGGTGCGAAAACTGGTGGGCAACTTTGACGTCACCGCGGCGGTCAAGGTACCGCTGGGTGACGAGGCGCCGCTGGCCGGCGTTCCCGATCTTGCGCTGCGCCGCGAGCGGGTACCCAATCTCGATGGCGCACGCCTGCTTGGCTACAGCGCTGAGTGGGACACCGCCGTCGAGGCGGCCCGGACCGCCGCCGTGGTCGTTGTGCTCGATGCCGAACTCTCGGAGGGCGAGGCGAGCGCCGTCGCGACCTCGAGTGGGAAGGTGATTGCATTCTCCACGCTGATCGCCGGCTGGCAGGAGCACGCGGCTGTCGTCCTGCCAGTGACAACGATGGTGGAGGAGAGCGGCGTCTACATCAACCGGGACCAGCGCGCCCAGCGCTTTCAGCAGGCCAAGGCACCACCGGCAATGGCACGGCCAGCCTGGTGGGCGGCGGGCGAGATTCTGTCCGGCCAGGGTCCCGACGCGGATGCGCCGGCCTCAGCCGCCGAGGCGTTTGCAATGGTGGCGCGCGACGTGGCATCGCTCGACGGCCTCACCCACGACGCACTGGGCTGGAGCGGTCGCGCCCTGACGAACGGGGCGGGGGTGCACGCATGACGCCGGAACTGAAGGGCTACCTGCTCCTTTCCATCATCAAGCTGCTCTTCGTCTTTACCGTGGTCATGGTCGGCGTCGCGATGCTGACGCTCATGGAGCGAAAGGTCTCGGCGTGGATGCAGAACCGCCGCGGGCCTAACCGGGTGGGGTGGGCCGGTCTCCTGCAACCGGCCGCCGATGGTCTCAAGAACATTCTCAAGGAAGAGACCATGCCCGCGCGAGCCAACCGCGGACTCTTCCTCCTGGCGCCCGCCCTCTCGTTCATCCCGGCGCTGATGCTGAGCGCGGTCATTCCGTTTGCCGCCCCGCTGAATATCGACTTCGATTTCACGCTCGGGGCGCTGGGCCGGTTTGTCCATCATGGCGCCATGCCCATGGTGGTGGCCGACCTGCCGATCGGGTTCCTGTTCGTCCTGTCGATCAGTTCGATGGGGATCTACGGCATCGCGCTCGCGGGGTGGGCCTCGAACAGCAAGTACAGCCTGCTGGGCGGGCTGCGCGCCAGCGCCCAGATGGTCAGCTATGAAGTGGCGATGGGCATGAGCCTGATCCCGGTGCTCCTGCTGAGCGGAAACGTCTCGTTCTCGGAGATCATCGCGGGCCAGCAGACGCTCTGGTATGTGCTGCCGCTGTTCCTCTCGTTCTTCCTCTTCCTCGTCGCCGGGTTTGCCGAGACTAACCGGCTGCCATTCGACCTGCCGGAAGCGGAATCGGAGCTGATTGCCGGGTACCACACCGAATACAGCGCCATGAAGTTCTCGATGTTCTTCATCGCCGAGTATGCCAATGTGGTCACCGTCAGCGCCATGGTGGCCACGCTGTTCTTTGGCGGCTGGGACATTCCCTTCACCCACTGGGACGAGTCGGGGACGTGGCTCGCGGTGCTGGTGAGCGGGATCTTCTTCTTCCTGAAGACGTTTTTCTGGATCTTCTTCATCATGTGGATCCGCTGGACACTCCCGCGCTTCCGCTACGACCAGCTCATGGCATTGGGCTGGAAGGTGATGCTCCCGCTTGCCCTCGGCTACATCATGGTCACGGCGGTCGCCATCTGGATCCTCGATGCCGTGGTCGGCGTGTCGAGCGAACTGGTCCGGATGGGCGCGCTCACCGTGCTGAACCTGATCATCGCAGTCTGGGTGTTCTGGCTGCTGGATCGCGGGGCACTCATTTCCGGCTCCGAATCCCGCCGCTTCCGGCTCCAGGCGGCCAGGGCGGCGGCTAACGCAACTCTCGTCGGGCGCAGCAATGCGCCGGTGGCTGGCTGATGGCAATAGGCGTCAAGGTCATGAAGCGCCCGGAGACGGAAGTCAGTTACATCCGGGCCACGCTCAAGGGGCTGCGCCTCACCTTCAAGCACATGTTCGAGACCAAGGTGACGATGCAGTACCCCGAGGAAAAGGCCACGCGTGATGAGCGCGGCGCCTGGGCGCTTTCGCCACGCTGGCGAGGGACGCACCGGATGCTCACCGACGAGCAGGGCCGTTCCAAGTGCGTGGCCTGCGGGCTCTGTCCCCAGATCTGCCCCTCCAACTGCATCAAGCTGGTGCCGGGCGAGGACGAGCAGGG
>DASSHL010000306.1:0-4482 GCA_035692845.1 Gemmatimonadales bacterium | reverse complement strand
GGCGTAGAGGGCGACATTGTTGTCCATCAACACCCGCAGGCGCCGATACCGCCGGCCGGTGACGGGGACGTTCCCATCCCAGAACATCCCATGATGGACAATCAATAACGTCCCGTCGGCAGACGGGGCGGGCGCTGTAGGGGCGGCCCGCGGGCCGCCCCTACCATCCGCCCGTGCAGTCCCGTGTGCAGTGCGAAATGCGCCGTCCACCGCCGCCACGATCCGGTCCACCGTGCCGGTCCGGTTCTCGACCTCCAGCCCGTTCAGCGAATTGGGATGATCCGGCACTTCCCTGATGCGGAGATAATCATCCAGGTACGCGACGATATCGGCGAGCGGGACCGTGCTCATGATCCGGGCGCTCCGGGATCGGGGTTGAGCGTGCCGCTGGCAATCGAATCGGCAGCCGCCTTGACGCGCGCCATCAGCGAATCGGGCACCAGCGAGTCGAGCGCAGGGTTGGGCACGTAACGCAGCACCTCGCTCCTGAGCCCGAACGACTCCACCTGCGGGGTGAAGCTGGAATCCTTGACCGCACGCGCCAGCAGGAGGAAAGCATGGGGCAGGTCAATGACCGCTGATCCGATGACTCGCTCGGGCGCGAGTGCCGTCTGGTCGGCATTGGCGCCGAAGATGTACACGTTGGGACTTTCCTTCACTGCCTGGAACACGCCAAGTGCCGCGGCGTCGGCGTTGTGATGGATCATGTCGGCCCCCAGCCGGATCTGGGCGAGCGCGGCCTCCCGGCCCGCCGCCGCATCGTCCCAGTTGTTGAGGTAGCTCACGCGCGACTGCACATCGGGCCGCACGGCACGCGCACCGTTGACCCAGCCGCGATAACCCGCCGCAACAGGCGGCAGCTCGACGCCGCCGATGAACCCGATGATCCCCGACCTGGTGAGACCGCCGGCCACCATCCCAGCGAGGTAGGTGGCCTCCTGAATCTGGAAGACGAGCGGCACCACTCGGCCCTTGAGACGCGCGCCGCTGTTGACTGCGAAGACCGGCTTGGGATACTGCTCGGCGACCCGCTCCGACGGCTCCTGAAACTCGAATCCGTTGCCGATGATCAGGTCGTAGCCCTGGGTGGCGTAGGTACGGAGCGCCTCCTCCTGCGCCGCCGGAGTGCCGGCTTCGACGTGGCTGATGTCGGCACCGAGCGAGTCACGGATGCGCAGGAGCCCGTGATACGCGGCGGAATTCCAGGCCGCGTCGGCGATGGAACCAGGAGTGATGAGCGCGACCTTGAAACCACTTGAGGTCCGCTGCTCCGCGCACGAAACAAGAGCCACCGTCGCCACAACGAGTAGACAGTAGCGACACAGTTTCGCGACCACGTTCCCATTCGTCACAGAGTTTCCCGGTCACGTGTCACGTAAATGCAAGATCTCCACGGAGTTATGAACTTATCAACGGTGAAGCTGAGAGCTAAGAGCAAGGTCGTCGCGCGATCCTTAGCTCTCAGCCCTCAGCCCTCAGCTTTCGACTCCTCACTCATCTTCACTTCCCCCGTCACCTTCCCGCCCTCCAGGATCGCGATCCTGGGCGTCGAGATGTCGCCCTTGACCAGTGCCGTGGCCTGGAGCTCCACGCGCTCGGTGGCGTTGATGGTGCCGCGGATCTCGCCAGCCACCACCGCTTCCTTGGAGTGCACGTCGCCTTCGATGACAGCGCCGGGCGAGATGATAACCTGGGCCTCGGCCCGGATGGTTCCTTTCACCCGACCCTCCACCTTCACGACCCCCTTCGTTTCCATGTCGCCGGTGATGGTCATGTCGCGAGCGACGATCGAAAGGGGAATGCCGTCACCCTTTCGCCGGTTGAACGGTGCCTTGGGGCCTTCCGGCGTATCCGGATCGGGAGTCGAGAAGATGGCCATCAACGTGCCTCCTGGATGATGCCGAGCGGGTCCACGCTGCGGCCCGCCTTGCGGACTTCGAAGTGGAGATGCGGCGCGGTGGACCGTCCGCTATTGCCGGAAAGACCAATCACCTCACCCGCCCGCACCGTGCGGCCGCGCGTCACGAGCACGCGCGAGAGGTGACCATAGAGCGTCTGATAATTATCGGGATGCTGCAGCAGGACAAACTTGCCGTAGTCGGCGTCCTCGCCGGTCTGCGCCACCGTCGCCCCGCCGGCGGCGCGCACCGGCGTCCGCATGGCCACGGCGATGTCCACGCCCGGGTGCGTTTCATCGGCGCTGCTGTCGGGCACCATGCCGCGGGTGATGAAGCCGGCATCATGGAGCGGCCAGGACTTTGGTGCGCTGAGTCCGGTGGGAAGCGCCGGCGTGCGCGCCGTCCGCGCTTCGATTGGTGGTGCCACTGGAAGACTGTCGCTCGCCACATGCGCCAGGTCGGGCACCACGTCCGCGCCCACCATGCCGCGCACGCGTTCGTACGCAGTTGTCAGGCTGTCGAGCGCGCGCGCGAGATCGGTGATACGGGCGTTATCGGCTTCGAGGTTTCTCACGCGCCGTTCGAGCGAGGGCACGCGCCCGGCTGCGCGCGCAAGCGGACCCAGCAGGATCAGGCCGGCCAGGACGGCCAGCACCGCGAGCGCGGCACCGGCAAGAAGGGCGCGCCAGGCAAGGAGTGACAGTCGCCAGCTGCGCGACGCGGGCGCGCCATCATGGTGCACCAGCAGGTGGACGTAGCGTGGCCGCCCGGATGTGGTCATCCCTCGAACGGCTGGCCGAGGATCAGTTCGAGCAGGCGCGCGAGGTCGTCATTCGAGTAGTAGCTGATGCTGACGAGCCCTCGGCCCTTTCGCTTCTGGGTAACGGTGACATCGGTGCCGAGCCGCTTGCGCAGCGCATCCTCGACCCGGCGCGCTTCGGTGCTGGTGGAGAGAATCCGCTTCTGTGCGCTGGTGCGTGAGACGGGAGCGCGCGCGCCGTTCTTCACCCGTGCTTCAGTCTCGCGCACGCTCCAGCCGTCGGTCACCGCCTGCTGCGCCAGGCGGGAGATCTGCGATGGTGTCTCGAGCGACAGCAGCGCGCGCGCGTGGCCCTCGGACAGCGCGCCGCGGTGCACCATGTCGCGCACGTCATCGGGGAGCTTGAGCAGGCGGAGGATGTTGGCCACGGTGCTGCGGTTCCGCCCCACCAGGCGGGCGACTTCCGTCTGTGGGACCTTGAACTCGTCCTGCAGGCGCTGATATCCGGTCGCTTCATCGATGGGCGAGAGATCATGGCGCTGGAGGTTCTCGATCAGCGCGAGCGTGAGCAGCGTCTGGTCGTCCACCTCCTTGATGACGGCGGGGACTTCCTTCCACCCCAGCTGCTGCACGGCGCGAAGGCGGCGTTCACCGGCGATGAGCTCATACTTGCCATTGCGCTCCCGCACGACCACCGGCTGCAGCAATCCCGAGGCGGCAATCGAGTCGACCAGCTCCTGCAGCGCGACGGGATCGAAGTGCGTGCGCGGCTGGTAGGGATTCGGTTGCACATCGGCCACGGGCAGTTCGCGGAGATTGCCCTCTGCCTTCGCTTCGTCACGCGAGATGGGCCCGAGCAGTGACTCGAGGCCTCGGCCCAATCGGCGGCCGCCGCTCGCGCCGGCACCAGCGGCGCTCATGATATCATCTCCTGCGCTTCAGGTTGCTCGCTGCCTTCGCCGCCCTCGATGCGGCGGATGAGTTCCTGCGCCACCGAGAGATAGCTCTTGGCACCGGCCGACTGCACATCATAGAGCAGGATGGGCTGGCCGAAGCTTGGGGCCTCGGCGAGGCGCACATTGCGCGGGATCGGCGTGCGGAACACCTGGCCGCCGAAATATTCCTTGGCGTCGTCGGCTACCTGGCGACAGAGATTGAGCCGAGTGTCGTACATGGTGAGCAGCACGCCATCGATCGCGAGGCCGGGATTGAAGTTCTGCTGCACCAGCCGCACGGTGTTGAGCAGCTGGGAGATTCCTTCCAGGGCGTAGTACTCGCACTGGATGGGAATGATCACGCCCTGCACGGCGGCGAGCACGTTGAGGGTGATGAGGCCGAGCGAGGGCGGGCAGTCGACCAGGATGTAATCGTAGTGCGGAAGCACCGGATGCAGCACCTGGCGCATCGCCGCTTCCCGGTCGGGCACGTTCACCAGCTCGAGCTCGGCGCCTACCAGATCCTGGTTGGCGGGAAGCACGTCGAGGTGCGGCAGCACCGGATGCTTCACGATGGCGTTGTCAGCCGGGACGTGGTCGATGATGGCGTCGTAGAGCGAGCGCCGGATGGCACTGCGATCGAGTCCCACGCCACTGGTAGCGTTGCCCTGGGGATCGGCATCGACGAGCAGGGTTCGCCGCTCCGCCACGGCGAGCGAGGCGGCAAGGTTGACGGCGGTCGTGGTCTTGCCGACGCCGCCCTTCTGATTGGCAATGGCGATGAGCCGGGACATTTAGGGCTTAGGGCTTAGGGCTTAGGGCTTAGGGCTTAGGGCTTAGGGCTTAGGGCTGCGCGAAGCTCACGCCCCGACGTTTTTGAGTGCGTAAC
>DASSHL010000305.1:0-3306 GCA_035692845.1 Gemmatimonadales bacterium | reverse complement strand
ATTGCACGATGGCGGGTGACGCAGATTGTGGGCCAATCCGCCCGCCGGGAAGGGTTTTGCCGTGGGTCGCCGGGGCATCAAGGAATATCGTGCACCTGAAGCCCTGATCTTGATCGCGCTCGATCGGGACCGGAAGCCCCTCGTCTGTCCATCCTGTGATTCCACCGACATCACCCGCATTCCCGGTCGTGAGGACGACGACCAGGCCGGCCGCATCTCGCTCCACTGCAACAACTGCGGCCGGAGCGCGGTATACCTGCGGCGGGGATCGGGACCGCTGGTGACGCCGGAGGAACCGCGGGGGACGCGAGGCACGTGACGCGGGACGCGAAGTGCACGAGTCACGCTTCCCGAGTCCCGCGTCCCGTCACCTCACCCGCTCCCCCACCCGTCCCCACCGCACATCCGTCACCCACGGCATCGCGTCCGCGCTTCCGGCGTCATAGCTGTAATACACGAACATCGGCGAGCCGCGCAGGTTCTTTCTCGGCAGGAAGCCCCAGAAGCGACTGTCGAGTGAATTCTCCCGGTTGTCACCCAGCACGAAGAGCGAATCTTCCGGCACCACCAGCGGCCCCCAGTTCTGGAGATCCGGATGATAGGCCGCCGTGTCGGTCATGACGTAGCGCAGCTGCCACTCGCGCATCACGTCGCGCCAGGGCTCCGCGCTTTCAGCGGTGTCGGTGTGGACGGCGTAAGGCTCGTCTACCATGATGCCATTGCGGATCAGGTGACTCGCATGCATGGCGAGCGTGTCGCCTGGCAAGCCGATCAGCCGCTTCACGATCTTCTCGTCCGGATCACTCTTCGCGTCGAAGACGACGACGTCACCCCGGCGCGGCTCACGCACCGGCGGCAGGTGCGCGTGCAGGAGCGGCACCTCCGAGCCGTAGAGCGCCTTGTTGACGAAGAGCCAGTCGCCCACGAGCAGGGTGCGCTCCATGCTGCCCGAGGGGATGTGGTAGCCCTCGATGAGAAAGGTGCGAAGCAGAAGGAAGACGAGCAGCGCGCCGCCGATGGAGCGGGTCCACTGCCAGAGCACGCCGAGCGTGCGCCCGAGGCGCGAGGGCCGAGCGGTCACTCGGGGTGGTGCAGGATCCGGTTCCAGCGAATGTCCGTGACGAACGGAAGGGCTTTCCAGCTGTCGGGGTTGTAGCTGTAATAGATGAACATGGGTGTGCCGCGCACTTTCTTCTCCGCCAGGAAGCCCCAGTAGCGGCTGTCGTAGGAGTCGTCGCGGTTGTCTCCCATCATGAAGAGCGAATCCGATGGCACCACGACCGGACCCCAGTCGTGCAGGTCCGGCTCATAATCGTTGGCGCTGATGCCGGCGAGGTGCCGGACCTGCCATGCACGCATCTTGGCCCGCATGGGGGCCGACTCGCTGCGATCGGGATTGGCGTTGACGGCATAGGGCTCCGGCACCAGCGCTCCATTCCGGTAAAGCTGGCCGGCGCGCATCTGCAGGGTGTCGCCCGGCACGCCGATGAGTCGCTTCACGATGGCCATGCCCGGCTGTTCCTTCGAGTCGAACACGACGACGTCGTTCCGCCGGGGCTGGCGGAACGCCGGCAGGTGGATGTCGGTGAACGGCACCACCGGTCCATAGATGGCCTTGTTGACGAAGAGAAAATCACCCTTGAGCAGGGTGTTCTCCATGCTCCCCGACGGAATCCGGAAGGCCTCCATCACGAACGCGCGCAGCACCAGCCAGATGATGACGGCAATCAGGATGGACTTGCCCCACTCCCGGAGCGCCGAGCGCTCGCGGGGCGGTTCCGGGGCCTTCACGGCTTCAGCCATCAATCCACCCAGTCCGCGATGAAGAGATTGGTTTCACCGGGCTTCGCTTCATGCCGGTTGGAGGCCCAGACCAGCTGCTTTCCGTCGGGGCTGAACATGGGAAAGGCATCGAAGTCGGGCGCGGTGGTGATCTTCTCGAGGCCGCTGCCGTCGATGTTCACCATGTAGAGATCGAAATCGCGCCCGCGCGGGTTCTCGTAATTGGACGCGAAGATGATCCGCTTGCCGTCCGGCGCGAAGAAAGGCGCGAAGTTGGCACCGCCCAGGTGGGTCACCTGCTGCGGGTCGCTGCCGTCGGCGTTGGCCATCCAGAGCTCCAGCGTGCTGGGGCGGACCAGTCGCTCGGCGAGCAACGCCTTGTAATCCGCCGAATCACTGGCGCTCACCGGGTACTGCGCGCGCCAGACAATCTTTGTCCCGTCGGGCGAGAAGAACGCACCACCATCATAGCCCACCCGATGGGTGATCCGCCGCACGTCACTCCCATCCACGTTCATGGTGTAGAGCTCGAGATCGCCGTCACGCGTGCTGGTGAAGATGATCCGCTTGCCATCAGGCGACACGGTCGATTCGGCGTTGTACGCGCCGTTGTGGGTCAGCGCCGTGAGGCCGCTGCCATCGGCGTTGGCCGAGTAGATCTCGAAGTGGCCCAGCGGCCAGACATAGCCGCGGGAATAATCCACCGGCGGCGGGCAGGCCGGAGAGTACTCGAAGGTGGAGCTGTACAGGATGCGATGGTCATCATCATAGAAGTAGCCGCAGGTGGTGCGACCCTGGCCGCTCGACACCCGGTGCACCCCGGTCCCATCCGCATTCATGATGTACTGCTGGTCGCATCCTTCGCCGACTTCGGGCTGGCGCTGGAAGATGATCTGCTTGCCGTCCCTCGAGAAATAGGCCTCGGCGTTGTTGCCGCCAAAGGTCAGCTGGCGAACGTTGCGGAAATGCCGCTCGCCGGGCGCGACGAGCGACGTGTCGCCAGTCGGGGTGGCCGCCGTCTTCTCCGCTGCAGGTGTGGCGCCGGAGCAGGCACCGAGAACAGCAGCACACGAAAACACGAAAGCACGAAAGATCACGGTTGTCATCGAGTCGGGGCGCCTCAGGGACATGACAGCGCCCGGGCGAGCGCCAGATGCCCGGGCGGAGCGTCCCAAAGATAACGATGACCGGGCGCGACGATATTCAGGTCTCGCCGTCCGTAGCACTACGGAGTCGCCAGCTCCCTCAGCGCCGCCAGCACTTCACCGGCGTGGCCGGTTGGCTTCACCTTCTCGAACACGCGAGCGATCCGTCCCGCTTCATCAATGATGAAGGTGGTGCGGAGGATGCCCATGTACTTCCTCCCATACATCGACTTTTCAGCCCAGACACCAGACGCCTCGGCCACCGTGTGGTCTTCATCGGCCAGCAGCGGAAAGGGGAGATCAAACTTGGCGCGGAACTTCTCGTGCGACTTGAGGCTGTCCGGCGAGACGCCATAAAGCCTGGAGCCGCTCGCCTTCA
>DASSHL010000304.1:0-3322 GCA_035692845.1 Gemmatimonadales bacterium | reverse complement strand
ACGACGCGAGCCGGGCAAGGTCCCGGGCCAGCGTAGCCGGGTCGCAGGAGATGTAGACGATCCGGGCCGCCCCGGATGCGTCGAGCTGCCGCACGGCTGCCTCATGCATGCCGACGCGAGGGGGATTCGTGATGACCGCGGAGGGGCGCGGGAGCCCCGTCAGTGAATCTTCCACAGCGCCGGCGATGCGGTGCGCCGGCGGGCCGTATGCGTCGGCCCATTCGACCGCATGCCGGTCCAGCTCCACGCTCGAGACCTGCGCACCAAGACTGACAAGCTGCCTGGTCGTCTCGCCGAGGCCGGCGTACAGGTCCCACACCTGCTCGCCTGCGACCGGCGCCAGCAGGGCGACCGCGTCGGTGCGGATCCTCGCTCCCATGAGCGGGTTCACCTGTTCGAAACTGGTCGCCGAAGTTTCGGCCGACGCCCCAGCTACTTGCCGCGCAGGGCCACTCTCATCGGCAATCCACAGGGTGGCCGTCACACCCGCGTCCTTGAGATCCGATGCGAGTTGAGCAGCCTCCTTCCAGCTTTCGCCCGCGGGAAGTGTGGCGATCACGTGGCGCGTGCCGTCCCGGCCGAGCCGAAGCGAGAGTCGCGTGAGCCGAGCGGGCAGCAGCACGCGACAACGCTGGAGCAGCAGCCAGAGTTCCTGCAGGGAGGGATGTGCGATCAGGCACCGATCCAGCTCGAACGCGTCCGCGGGGCGATCGAGCGGCCGGAGGCCGATCCGACCGCCCACCGCATGGAGCGAGAGACGAGTGCGGTAGCCCCACTGCTCCGGAGCCGGCTCGATTGGCGGGTCCTCGGCGTCCAGCTTGCCGATGCGACGCAGCGCGTCGCCCACGATGCGACGACGTGCATCGCGCTGGGCCGAGGCACTCAGGTGCTGCAGCTGGCAGCCGCCACACGAATCCCGGGTGTAATGCGGACAGGGCGGCTCGACCCGCCCGGGCCCCGGCTCGATGAGCTCGGCTACTCGCGCACGCGCATAGCCGCGCTTCCGCTGCAGCTGGCGCAGCGCGACACGATCACCTGGCGCGGTGCGTGGCACGAACACGGTGAGTCCATCCGCCAGCTTCCCCACCCCATCGCCGCCGCCAGCGAGACGCAGGATCTCTACTGGAGCGCTTCGCGGCGGCTCAGTCGTGCCCACTCGGATTCCGTGGTGTCAGTGGCGCCGTTGACGGGGACCCGCTTCCGGCGCCGATGCTCGTCCTCCGCAAGCGCGGCCGCGATGGCAACGGTTGTCGCGTCTTCAACGTCCAGCTCGGCCTGCATCAGGTCCGTCCGCCGGTCGAGGAACTGTATATCGATGTCACCGGCCGCGAATGCAGGGTCGGCGAGCAATCGCTCGTGGAACTGCTGGTTGGTGGCAACGCCATGCAGCTCCAGTTCGGCGAGTGCCCGGCGCATCCTGCTGATGGCCTGATCGCGCGTGGGCGCCCAGACAATCAGCTTGGCCAGCATGGAGTCGTAGTACAGGGTTACTTCGCTCCCCACTTCGATGCCCGAGTCCCAGCGCACGCCTGGTCCCGCAGGAGAACGGAGCCAGGAGATGCGCCCGGTGGTTGGAAGAAACCCGCTTGCCGGGTCTTCGCTGGTAATGCGGCATTCGATGGCCCAGCCGCGCGGATGGAGCGTGCCGGCATGGACCCGCATGCGCTCGCCGCCGGCGATCCGCAACTGCTCCCGCACCAGGTCCACGCCATACACCAGTTCGGTGACGGGGTGCTCCACCTGGATGCGCGTGTTCATCTCCAGGAAGTAGAAGCGACCGCTCGCGCCGAGGAGAAATTCACAGGTACCGGCACTGCGATAGCCCACGGCTTCTGCGGCTGCCACGGCCGCCGCACCCATCTCCGCGCGCAGTGCGGCCGACACCGCCACCGATGGCGCCTCTTCGACCAGCTTCTGGTGCCGGCGCTGGATGGAGCACTCACGTTCGCCCAGATGCACCGTGCGCTCGTGATCGGCGAGGACCTGGATTTCCACGTGCCTGGGACGCTCGATGAACTTCTCGAGATACACGGACGCGTCACCAAAGGCCTTGAGCGCCTCCGAAGCCGCAGTCTCGAGCGCCGGCCCCAACTCAGACTCCCCATGCACCACGCGCATGCCCTTGCCACCGCCGCCGGCCGCCGCCTTCACCATGACAGGAAACCCGATTTCCCGTGCCAGCTTGAGCGCGGCGGACACCTTGGTCACCGGCGCATTGCCGCCTGGCACAATCGGGACGCCAGCCGCTTCCATGCGCCGCCGCGCTTCGGTCTTGTCGCCCATGGCGCTGATCGCGGCAGGAGGTGGGCCGATCCACACGAGGCCGGCATCCTCCACCGCTGTGGCGAAGGCAGCCCGCTCGGCGAGGAAGCCATAACCGGGATGCACCGCATCGGCACCGCTGTGCCGAGCCGCGTCGAGCAGCTTGGCAATGTCGAGATAACTCTCACCGGCCGCATTGCCACCCAGCGGCACGGCATGATCGGCGGCACGTACGTGCGGGCTCGCACGATCGGCGTCGCTGAAGACCGCTACCGCCTCCATGCCTTCTTCCTGACAGGCGCGCACGATGCGCATGGCGATTTCGCCGCGGTTGGCTATGAGAACTCTGTGGAGCATGGGAGAAATCTTGGCGAGGGTCAACGGTCAACGGTCAACGGTCTTCGCTCGGCCGTAGACCGTTGACCGTTGACCAGCTACTGATCACATGTACCAGCCGGCAGACTCCCCGCCACGGGCGCAAGGCTCTGGCAGAGCAGGTCGTTCTGCCGCGCGGCTGCCCCGTAGATGGCAAGCACGTCACTGGTCCAGACGCTGCCGCCATTGGCAACATCCACCACCAGTGAGGTGAGCGAGAGCGGCAGATCGGGCTCCTGCGCAGTGGAATCGCTCACCAGCATCAGCCGAAGCGGGGTCCACGCCACGTCGGGCATGCCGCCCAGGCCCATGGCGGGAGCAATACACAGGGGCCGAGTGGACGCAACCCGCTTGAGGGCTTCCGCCAGTGAAGTCGTCGGTGGCACACCCAGCACCGAGGCCATGCGCGCACGGTACACGGGATCGGTGGCGTAGAGATCGGCGCGCAAGGGAATGAGGTCGCGCCGCCCTGCCTGGCGCATGGTGCCGTGCCATGCTGCCAGCCATTCGACTTCAGACCCGGTTATGACAACGCCGTTGGCGGGACAGGATGCCGCCAGGTTTCGTCCCAGTTCCGCCACAATCGGCGGGAGCGGCGGAAGCGCTTGGGCGGAGCCTTGCGCGGCCGTCCAGCCGGAGTCTTCCAGGGTCAGCAGGGTGCGGTCGAGCTGTACCAGCGCACGAT
>DASSHL010000303.1:0-2692 GCA_035692845.1 Gemmatimonadales bacterium | reverse complement strand
ATCATCATCATGCAGCTGGTGATGTACATGGTCCTCGCCGCCGAGCTGGGCGGCGTGTCGCTGGCGCTGCAGCTCGTCAGCGGCGTGAGCTATCGCTGGTGGGTCCTGCCTGTTGCGTTCGTGGCCTGGGTGCTGCTCTGGCGCGGGACATTCGGGTTGATCGAGAAGGGCGTGTCGGTCCTGGGACTCGTGACCCTGGCATTCGTAGTGGGCGCCGTGCAGCTGCACCCCCCTTTGGGCGAGGTGGCCCGCGGGGCACTGCCCCGCCTCCCATCCGAGAATGCTGCGCACTACTGGTTCCTGGCTGTCAGCATCCTTGGTGCGTCCATCAGTCCCTATCTCTTTGCGTTCTACGCAGCGGGCGCGGTCGAAGATCGCTGGGATGTGAGCCACCTCAACATCAACCGCATCACCGCGGGATTTGGCATGGGGTTTGGCGGCATCGTGGCCATTGCTGCTCTCGTGGCGGCTGGTGTCGTCTTTCATCCCGCCGGAATCAAGGTGGACAGTTACGAGCAGCTGCCGCTGCTGCTCACCACCGCGCTGGGTCATTGGGGATTTCCGCTCTTCGTGGCCTCCCTTGGCATCGCCTGCTTTGGCGCGGCACAGGAAATTGCACTTACCTCGAGCTACATGCTGGCGCAGGGACTCGGGTGGCAATGGAGTGAGAATCTTCCGCCAGCTGAGGATGCCCGGTTCAGCCTGAGTTATACGGTGATGATTGCGCTGGCGACTCTTCCGGCGCTCGCCGGTGTGGACATCCTCAAGCTGACAAATTTCTCGATGGTCTTCAGCGCCGCCTCGCTGCCGATCGTGGTGGGCCCGATGCTCATCATCATGAACGACAAGCGCTACCTTCGCGACTATGGCAATGGATGGTTCGGCAACACGATCGTGGCACTCATCATTGCGCTGGCCTTCGTGCTTGCGGTCGTGTCGCTGCCGCTGCTCCTCAAGGGAGGCTGAGATGCTCCTGGTGCGTGATGTCCTGGACAAGCAATTGCTCGATCGGCAGGGCAACAAGATGGGCAAGGTGGATGGCGTGGTGCTCGAGCGCGGGACGGAAGGGCCTCCCCGAGTGCTCTATCTCGAGGTCGGATCGGTGACCCTGGCCCATCGGCTCGGCGCGCGCATGGGCCACTGGGCTTCGCGTCTGGCGCACCGGCTTGCCGATGTGCACGCCGAGTCGTATCGCATTCCCTGGACCAAGGTCCGTGGCGTGACGCTCGAAGTAACGGTGGACGAGGCGGAGGAGGAAACCCGGGTCAATGTGGTGGAACGCTGGCTGCGCCGGCATGTGGTGGAGCGCATTCCCGGAAGTCACCGGTGAGCGCCAGTGAAGTCCATCTCGAACGGCTGATCGGCCGGAAGGTCCACGACGCAGACGGCAAACCGGTGGGCCGGATCGAGGACGTGCTGGCCGAGCGGGTGGATCTCGAGTGCGTGGTGCAGGAATATCATCTTGGGCCGTACGCGTTGCTCGAGCGGCTTTCGGTGCAGGTCACCCGGATGCTTCGGGGCCGGAAGCGCGAGCCGATTCGGGTGCGGTGGGATGAGCTGGATCTGAGTGATGTGGAGCATCCAGTTATGAGGCATCGGGCATGAGGCATGGGGCTTGAGGGGTCGTGGGCCGCGGGTCGCGGGTCACGCTTCCTCCCAAGCCCCAAGCCCCAAGCCCCATGCCTCACGCCTCACGCCTCACGCCCTACTTGCCAACACAAAACCCCGCAAACACCCGGTCCAGCACCTGCTCGATATCCACCGCGCCGATCAGCTCATCCAGTGCGAGGATGGCTCGGCGCACATGGTGTGACGCCAGTGTCGCGTCGCCATCGCGACCGAGATGCGGCTCCGCAGCCGCCAGCTCGGCTTCCGCCGACGCCAGCGCCACGCGGTGGCGCTCCCGGCTGAGCCCCGGCTCCACGTCAGCGAGCGCCATTCGCCCACCGAAGAGCCGCCCTGCGGCATCGCGCCTTACCCCATCGAGCCCCTCTCCCGTCACCGCCGACACGCCGCCCGCCACTGGGACGAGGTCGGCCTTGGTGCGCACGACCAGCGCGGGATACGCCTCGGCCAGCGTCCTTTCCTCATCGCTGAGCGCGGCGCCTGATTCCACGCACAACAGCACCAGGTCGGCCGCATCGAGCCAGCGCCGGCTCACTTCCACCCCCATCGCCTCGATCCGGTCATCGGTCGCCCGAAGTCCGGCCGTATCGACCAGTCGCACCGGCCAGCCGAGAAAGCTGAGGTGCGCTTCGATCGCGTCCCGCGTGGTGCCGGCGATCTCGGTCACCAGTGCCCGGTCACTGCCAAGCAGCGCGTTGAAGAGCGAAGACTTGCCGGCGTTGGGGCGTCCCGCGATCACGACCAGCGCCCCTTCCCGCAAGCGCTCGCCGGCCGGCGCCGATGCGAGAAGGCGCTCGACCTGCGCCGCGGCGCTCGCCAGCGCATCACCGATCCGCCCTGGCGCAACAGGGCCGTCGTCTTCACCTGGAAAATCGATGTCGTAGGAGAGGAGGGTCTCGATTTCGAGCAGTTGTTCGCGGAGTTGCTGGATACGCCGGGAGAGGTTGCCCTCGAGTTGTGCCAGCGCGGCTCGGCCCTGGGCCGGCGCGGTCGCATCGATGAGGTCACCCACGGCTTCAGCCTGGAGAAGGTCCATGCGGCCGTTGAGTACTGCGCGCCGGGTGAA
>DASSHL010000302.1:0-4216 GCA_035692845.1 Gemmatimonadales bacterium | reverse complement strand
TGCCGGTGCCCGCGAGCAGGACCGTGCCGAGGACGGCACGCGATCCGAACGGGTGCAGCAGCCACTCCCCGACCAGCGGCGCGGCGATCCCGATGGCGAATCCGGCGGCCGGGCCCGCCCAGGCGACGAAGCGCGGCAGCTTCGAGGCGCCGATGGCCGCACCCACCTTCATTCCGGCGGCGAGGCCGGTCTCGAGCGTCCACCGCGCGACGTACAGCCGGATGGCATTGAACAGCACCAGGAAGGCCACGACCGCAAGCCAGGATGCACCAAGGGCGATCGCGGCGAGCGAGGCACCCAGCAGCGCGGGGAGCAGCCCGGCCCAGAACAGCTGGTCGCCGAGCGCGCCCAGGGGACTGCAGAGCGCAGCCCGTAGCCGAATGATCTGCTCACTCGGAATTTCGTCGTATTCCGCACGGGCCAGCGCGCCGAGCGCGAGCCCGGCCAGGTACGGATGACAGTTGAAGAACAGCGCCGATCGCATGGTGGCGGCGTGGAATCGCTCGGGGTCGAGGTCGCGCAGCGTCTGGAGCAGCGGCGCAGCCGCATAGCCCATCCCCACGCCCAGCATCCGCTCGTAGTTCCACGCTCCCTGCACGGCGAGCAGGCGACGGCGCGCCGACGCGGTGCCCCTCACGCCAGCCAGACCAGCAGGAGTCCCACCATCCCGCCTGCCACCAGCCAGCGGAGTCGGGCGCCCTGGCCGGCGCTGCGCAGCGCGCCGCCGATCACCGCGGCGATTCCTGATCCGATGGCGATGACACTGAGCAGGGCCCCCGTGCCCGGATCGAGCACCACGTACTGCTCGATGATCCATGCGAGCACCAGTGCCACGGTCGTGAGCAGGAGGCCGCGCGACGCATCGAGCATGATCGACCCGAGCTGGAGATGGCCGATCGTCTGCGGGTCCCCGGCGTCGAGGCCGGCGGCGCCGCGCTGCACCGCTCGCCCGATCCGGTGTCGAAGCCGGCCCAGCGTCCATCCTCCAAGCGAAGCAACCACCAGCGCAAGCGCGACGGCGAGGCCCAGCGATTCCTGCCAGGCACCGCGATGGGCCATGAGCACTGCAGCGCCAACCGTGGCGGGTCCGTAGTCGGGGTACCGCGCTGCACCCACCGGCAGCACATCCAGCGCGAAGAGCTCCATCACGACGGCGACGCGAAAGCCCGACGCAAAGTCGCCCGCGATCCACCCTGCCACCGTCCCGGCCACGAGCGGCCGGGCGATCATCATCTGGGGTACGCTGACCAGGTCGAGTGCCACCACGGTGCCCCACGCAAGCAGCAGGACCACGGTGAGCACCGGGTCATTCACTTGATGGCGCTCAGTGGAAGCGGCACGGCCGTGGGCACGTCCTGCGCGGTGACCGTGGCGCCGTCGGCAGCGAGCGATCTCAAGCTGGCCAGTTCCGCATCGGTCAGGTAGACGTAGGGCAGCCGCTCGGAGCGGCCCGGCTGATGATGAATGCCGCCGAGATTGATCCGCTGCAGGATGTCGGGCGCGGCGTCGTGCAGGCGGGACATGACAGGCAGGCTGCCGGTCAGGATGGCGGACTTGAGCCGGGAAGCTTGCCAGCCAGGAAGCCCCGAGGCGGCGTCCTCGGTGGTCGCGAAGCTCACCGCCATACCGTCCGGCACCGCCATCCGGTAGAGGTCCTGCTCCCACTCGTTGGCCGCAACGTCGTCATCCACGAGGATGATGCGCTCGAGGCCAAGGGAGCGGCCCCACCCAATCACTACCTGGCCGTGGATCAGCCGGTCATCCACCCGGGCGAGCACGATCGGCACTAGGGCACCTTGATGGCGTTGGCGCCGGCTTCGGCAGCGCGGCGGGCGGCCGCATCGGGTGACTGGTCGCGATGGTACATGAAGTCCACCAGCATCGCGAGATTGACCCCGGTCACCACCTCCACATCCTCGCGGTCGCGGAACCGGCGCAGCACGGCGAGGAGGCAGGAGCCCGCGGCCATGTCCACGAACACCAGCGCCGGACTGGTCCCCACTGCCTGGGCCACGCTCTGCTCCAGCGAGCCGCGGTCGCACTGGTCGTTGGAGACGGCCATCAGCCCCTCGGCATCGCCGGTGATGCGCATGACCGCATCCACCAGCGACGCCGCGATGGAACCGTGTCCCACGACCACGCCGTGCAGGCGGCTATTCGTAGTCATTCCGCAAGTACTCCCGCACCCCACGCTGCTCCTTCATCCGCTTGATCAGCCGCTCGTTGAACGCCGCGGCTACGTCGACGCCGGAATAGCGCAGCAGGTGCATCATGGCCACCACTTCGGAAATCACGGTGATGTTCTTTCCGGGATTGAGCGCCACGATCACTTTGGGTAACCGCACGCCGAGGATTTCAGTTTCCTGGTGCAGCAGGCCGGTACGATCCTGGTCCTTGGCGGTTTCCCAGTCTTCCAGCTGGACCACGACCTCGATCCGCTTCTGCTGGCGCACCGCCCGCACGCCGAACAGGGCCGGAATATCCACCAGGCCGATCCCGCGAATTTCCATGTGATGGCCGGCCAGCTCGTGGCCTCGGCCAATCAGCACTTCCTCTCCCCGGCGAATCACCTGCACCACGTCGTCGGCCACCAGGCGGTGGCCGCGCTCCACCAGGTCGAGCACGCATTCGCTCTTGCCGATGCCGGAGCGCCCCACAAAGAGCAAGCCGACACCGTACACATCCGCGAGCGAGCCGTGCAGCGTCGTACGCGGAGCAAAGGCCTCTTCCAGCAGCGGCTTGATGCGACGATAGAATTCGGCCGTCTTCAGCGTGCTGCGAAGCACTGGCACGCTCCGCGCCCGCGCCAGCTCCAGCAGTTCTGCCGGCACCGTCTGCCCCTTGGTGACGAACACGCAGGGCAAGTCAAACGAAAAGAAGTCCTCGAGGGCACGCTGGCGCTCGGCGGGCTCGCGCGCGGCGAGGAAGGTGAGCTCGGTTTCGCCAAACACGTGCAGCCGCGCCGGGTTGAACCGCGCGGTGTAGCCCGCGAGCGCAAGCCCGGGGCTCGCGATTTCCTCGTCAGGCAGCGGACGGTCGAGCCCGAGTTCGCCGGTGAGCGACTCGAGCTGCAGGGGGTCACCCCGCCGGGCAAGGAGTTCGCGCAGTGTCAGCATCAGGACGGTGGCGCGTCCGGCCGGCGACCGGTGCGCACCCGGCCGCTGCTGCGCTGGATCCGGCGCCGCATCTTCTCCTCGGCGCGATCGAGCGCGGTGCGATGATCTTCGGCCGCGGCACTGGCAATGAGCGGGGCATCACGGGCGACCCGGAACTGGAGCTCAGCGGTGCAGCTCAGTCCGTCCTGGTCGAAGATGACGCTCGCATCAATGGGATTCAGCGCCACCACGCTGAGCCGCTCGGTGACCGATTCCGCCCGCTGTCGCAAGGTGTCGCTGATCTCGCAGTGGCGAGCCGTGATGGTCGTCTTCATGTATGCCCTCCTGCCCGGCGCAGCGCCGAGCGTTCAATGATCTGCGTAAGGTGAGCCTCGGTTTCGGCCGCGGCCGCATCCCAGGTAAGCTGTTCGGCAAACCGCCGCCCCGCCCGGCCAAGCCGGGTTACGAGCTGAGGGTCGCTGGCCAGCTCGGTCATGCGGTCAGCGAGCGCGGCGACATCGCCGTGCGGCACCAGGAATCCGCTCTGGCCATGCCGCACCGAATCCCTGAGCCCGGGACTGTCCGATGCAATGCTGGGCGTGCCGCATGCCGCGGCTTCCACGACCGTGATGCCCCATCCCTCCTTGGGAGAAGGAAATACGTTCGCCCACGTCGAGCGCAACAGACGGATCTTCTCGGCCTCTGTCACGAAGCCGTGGAAGCGCACCGCGGCTTCCAATCCCAGCTCACGCGCGAGGGCTTCCAGTTCGGGCCGGGCGTCGCCGTTGCCTGCGACGTCGAGCGTCAGCTGTGGCATGCCCTGCCTGGCGACTGCGAGCGCCTTGATGGCCAAGTCTATGCCTTTATACCGCTTAAGGCGTCCCATATAAAGGAAGCTGGGAGGTGTGGACCGGGCTACCGACGGGTCAGGCTGGTAATGCACCGAATCGACGCCGGGATGAATCACGCGGATGGCGTCCGCTGCCACGCCGCGCCGAATCAGGTCATCGCGCGTGCTCTCGCTGATGGCATGGAAGCCGGCTCGCCGGTAACGGCGCGGAATCGGACGCTCGGCCAGCCACACGGCGGCTGCCATGGGCCACGACGCCTCCTGAAAGGCG
>DASSHL010000301.1:0-3426 GCA_035692845.1 Gemmatimonadales bacterium | reverse complement strand
GACATCATCGTCGTCCGCCTCCACGATCTCCGCCTTGCCTTCGATGACCAGACGAAGAGCACGCCGCACCGGGACCATGGTCAGCGGCTCGAAGGATGCGTTGAGCGCAAGACAGCGCACGGCATTCTCCCCGTATGGTTGGAAAACGTCCCATCACGCGACTCTGTACGCTACCGTGGCGCCCGGGCCGCGAGCAAGGGCTATTGCGGGTCGCGGGTCGCGGGTCGCGGGTCGCGGGTCGCGGGACTCGGAACGCGAGCGGTAAGAGTGTCGCGTGTGGTCGCCCCGGACGTGTCCTGCGGCAGGCCGAACCCGAAGGGGCTCAGGATGCCCTGGGTGTGAACGGGGCAGTATTGGGTCGGCTCGGTCCCGGGAATGAATGACTCGATCTCGTGATCCTCGGCGGGACAGAACGCGGTGGCCAGGTACCCAGTGGTGTTATCGATCTCGGCCACGGCCAGGTCGGACGGCCGGGCCCACGCCTTGGGGACGGGCCGCCGGGAATAGATCTCGTTCATCAGCGAGGTCCAGGCCGGCGCCGCGAGCCGCCCGCCCTGCGCGTTGCTCATGATCTTGGTCGGCTGGTCGAAGCCCATCCAGACACCAGTGACCAGGTCCGGAGTGAAGCCGATGAACCAGACGTCGTTATAGTCGTTGGTGGTGCCGGTCTTGCCGCCAGCTGGAAACCGGATCCTGGAGCCCACCGAGCCCGCGGCGGTGCCCTTCCGTACCACGTCCCTGAGCACATCCACCATCAGCCAGGCCTGCTCCGGACTCATCACCGACACCAGGCGCGGCTTCGGCTCCCAGACGATGTTGCCATTGCGGTCCTCCACCCGCTCGATCGCAAACGGCTCGGCGCGATCGCCAAGATTGGCGAAGGCGCTATAGGCGCTGAACATCTCCAGCGGGACGACGTCCGCGGAGCCGATGGCGATGGCGGGAACCGGCAGGATGCGCGAGGTGAGGCCGAAGCGGCGCGCCTCACTGATGATGGTTTCGGCGCCGATCTGGAGTCCCAGCTTGATGGCCGGAATATTCCGCGACTGGTACAGGTTCCACCGGAGCGTGTGCGCGCCGGTATAGCCGAGTTCGTAGTTCTGCGGTTCCCAGAGCCCCTGACCCGGTATTTCCAGCCGGAAGGTGTCGTCCACGATCACTTCCGACAGCGGAACCCCACTGCGCAGCGCGGCTGAATAGACAAACGGCTTGAACGTGGAACCCGGCTGGCGGAGTGCCTGGGTGGCGCGGTTGAACTTGCTGTCGTCGAAATCGCGACCCCCGATCATGGCGCGGATGGCACCCGTCTTCGCGTCGAGTGTCACCAGCAGGCCTTGCAGATACGGCGAGTTGCCGATGCTGTCATTGTCCGATGACTCATCGGCCTTGCGATTCTGGTACTCGGCGTAGGTCTCATGCCGGAAGCCGGGCATCTTCTCGATGTCGCGGAGCTGGTCCTCCAGGGACCGCTCGGCGGTGAGCTGCATGTCGAGGTCGAGCGTGGTGTAGATCCGGTATCCCTCGCGATACAGGTCGGAGCCGAACCGGGTCTGGAGAATCTGGCGCACGTACTCGACGAAGTAATCCGCCACACCGGAGAAGTCCGACCGAGCCGAAAGCCGGAGCGGATATGCTTTCCAGCGTTCGGCATCCTCGGCGCCGAGCTTGTCATTGTCCCGCATCAGCCCGATGACCAGGTTGCGGCGGCGCACGCTGTTATCGGGATGCTGGCGCGGGTTGTACCGTGACGGCGCCTTGGGAATGGCGGCCAGTGTGGCAGCCTCGGCCACGTTGAGTTCACGCACCGACTTCCCGAAGTAGCGCTGGGAAGCCGCCTCCACGCCGAAGGCGCGATTGCCAAGATTGATCTGGTTGAGATAAAGCTCGAGGATCTTGTCCTTGGGATACTTCTTCTCGATCTCCAGCGCCACCTTGGCTTCGCGCAGCTTGCGCTGCAGCCCGCCAAAGCCCGACCGGTTGCGCCGGTCGATGGCGTCAGGCCACAGGTTTCCCGCGAGCTGCATGGTGATGGTGGATGCGCCGCTCGCGATCCGCCGCTCGAGGACCATGTCCTTGACGGCGCCGAACACCCGGATCCAGTCAATGCCGTGATGCTGGTAAAAGCGCTTGTCCTCGGTGCTCACGAAGGCCGCGACCACGGCCGGCGACATCTCCGCGAGCGGGACGACCGTGCGCCGCTCCAGGCCCAGGTCGGTCAGGAGCCGCCCATCAGCAGCGTACACCTTGGCAGCCTGGTTGGGATCATACGAATCGAGGTTGGCCACCGACGGGCAGGAATTGCCGAGGCAGGCGGTAAACCAGAGCGCCAGCACCAGCGCCACGCCGAGCGCAAACGCCGAGGCCACGCCCACCACCAGCCAGCGCCGGGTGCGCGGAGTCCACCATCGGCGCGTCGAGGTGTCACCTGCGCGCCCGGGACGGGATCCAAACCGGAAAGGCATATCGTTCAAACTAGTTATGGGAACGCATGACGGCCACGGGGCCTGCTTGCCGCCGTCCCGTCTTGCACCTACTGTTGGCGCCTATGACCATGTTCCTCGATCATCTCGCTGCTCGCGGTTTTGTCCAGGACGTCACACCCGGCGCCGCCGAACGACTGGCCGCGCGCCCGGTCACGGGCTACGTCGGCTTCGATCCCACCGCCGCGTCACTGCATGTGGGCAACCTGGTACCCGTCATGGGACTCGCCTGGCTGCAGCGGCTGGGAGGAACCCCGATTGCGCTGGTGGGCGGCGGTACGGCACTGGTTGGTGACCCGAGCGGTAAGCGCTCCGAACGCCCGATGCTCTCGGAAGCGGAAATTCATAGCAACTCCGAGGCCATCGAACGCCAGCTCCGGTCCTTTCTCCGATTCGAGGGTCCGTCGAGCGCCAGCGTGGTGAACAACGCTGGCTGGCTCGGCGACCTGGCCTTGATGGAGTTTCTGCGTGAGACGGGCAAGCACTTCACCGTCAATTACATGCTCCAGAAGGAGTCGGTGCGGAGCCGCATGGAGTCGGGCATCTCGTTCACCGAGTTTGCCTACATGCTGGTCCAGGCACATGACTTCTGGCACCTGTTCCACACGGCCGGAGTGGAGCTCCAGATGGGCGGCAGTGACCAGTGGGGCAACATCACCGCCGGCATCGAGCTGATCTCCCGCAAGGAAGGCGCGGCCGCGCATGGGATCGTCTTCCCGCTGCTCACGACCGCCTCCGGCACCAAGTTCGGCAAGAGCGAGCAGGGCAATATCTGGCTCGATCCCGCGCGGACCAGTCCCTACGAGTTCTTCCAGTTCTGGCTCAACGCCGACGACCGCGACGTGGCGCGCTGGCTCAGCTTCTTCACGTTCCTGCCGCTGGACGAGATTACCGCAGTCGTGCGGGAACATGAGATTGATCCCGGCAAGCGGGTGGCCCAGCGGCG
>DASSHL010000300.1:0-2648 GCA_035692845.1 Gemmatimonadales bacterium | reverse complement strand
CATCGACGAGTGGGAAGACTCGCGCCAGCGGCAGGGTGTCGAAGGCGAGCACGAGGCCATGGCCTATCTCACGTCCTGCGGCTGGCACATTGAAGCGCACCGCTTTCGCCTTGGCCGGCACGACCTCGATGTCGTGGCCCGACGCGGTCACCTGGTGGCGTTCGTCGAGGTGAAGACGCGCCGGTCCACGTCCTTCGGGGCGGGAATCGAGGCCATCGGCTGGCGGAAGCAGCGCGACATCGCCCGCACCGCCGCACTCTGGATCCTCCGCCACCGCCGCCCGGCCGACGAGTACCGGTTCGACGTGATCCAGGTCAACTGGCAGCGTGGCAAATGGGTGGTGGAGCACGTGGAGGACGCGTTCCGGCCGAGGGAGAGCCTGATCTAGGTCGATGGTCAACAGTCGACTGTCGACCGTAGACCGTTGACCGTTGACCGTTGACTATGACCAAGTGACCGAAAAAGAGACATCACGACACTCTTGCTTCGGCATGTCTTCGGTATTAATTTAGTCATGCGATCCTGAAGTGTAGCAAAACCAGTCACAATACTATCTGAGGTTCCCATGGCTGACGACAGCCGCTTGGCTACTGATCGCCGCAAGGCGCTCTCCCTCGCCATCTCCCAGATCGAAAAGCAGCTCGGCAAGGGCTCCATCATGCGCATGGGGGCCGACTCTCCGCGGGTCCGGGTCGCCTCGATCCCGACCGGGGCCATCAACCTCGATGCCGCCGTCGGCATCGGTGGCGTCCCTCGCGGCCGCATCACCGAGATCTACGGCCCTGAGTCCTCGGGCAAGACCACCCTCTCGCTCCACCTCGTTGCCAACGTGCAGAAGGCTGGCGGGGTCGCCGCGTATGTGGACGCGGAACATGCGCTGGACGTGGAATACGCCCGGAAACTTGGCGTCAACGTGGAAGACCTGCTCGTCTCCCAGCCTGATACCGGCGAACAGGGACTCGAGATCGTCGAGATCCTGGTCCGCTCCGGCGCCGTGGACCTGGTCGTGATTGACTCCGTTGCCGCGCTGGTGCCCAAGGCTGAAATCGAGGGCGAAATGGGCGATAGCCACGTCGGCCTTCAGGCCCGCCTCATGAGCCAGGCGCTTCGCAAGCTGGCCGGCGCCATCAACCGCTCCAACTGTGCGGTGGTGTTCATCAACCAGCTGCGCGAAAAGATCGGCGTCATGTTCGGGAATCCCGAAACCACCACCGGTGGCAAGGCGCTCAAGTTCTACGCCTCGCTCCGGCTCGACATCCGCCGCATCGGCCCGGTCAAGGAGCGCGAGACCGTGATCGGCAATCACGTGCGGGTCAAGGTGGTCAAGAACAAGGTGGCGCCGCCGTTCCGCCAGGCCGAGTTCGATGTCCTCTTCGATGAGGGCATCAGCCACACCGCGCTGCTCGTGGATCTTGCAGCCGAGGCGGGAATCATCCAGAAGTCGGGTGCCTGGTACTCCTATGGCGACCAGCGTGTGGGACAGGGACGGGAGAACGCCAAGCTCTTTCTTCGTGACAATCCCCAGCTCATGGTGGAGATCGAGGAGAAGGTCAAGGCGTCGCTTGGCCTGAAGAACGACGTGGCCGTCGGCGCTGCCGCCGGCGCCGAGGATGAGGATGGTGTGGAGGATGCTGACTGACCAGGAGCCGCCCGGCGTGGTGACGGCCATCGGGCCCGATCCGCGCCGCGCGGCCAGCGTGCGCGTCTCGACCAGTGCCGGGGTGGTGTACACCATCCCGGCCGATCGCGTCGCGTCGCTGGGTCTGGCGCCGGGTGTGGTGCTGGACGAGGCGCGCGCCAGCAGTGTCGCGGCCGCGGCCGATGAAGAAGCCGCGCTCCGGGCCGGGCTCAGCGCACTGGGCCGCCGCGGCTTCGCGCGCGCCGACCTCCTGCGCCGGCTCCGCCGGCGCGGCCATCCCGAGAACGCCGCCGAATCTGCCCTGGCGCGGCTCGATGCCATGGGGTTGCTCGACGACCTCCGCTACGCGCGCACCTATGTCGATACCCGCGCCGAGCGCGGCCGGGGGCCGCTCCGCCTCAAGCGCGACCTGCTCGCCCTGGGCGTGCAGGGCAGCGTCATCGAGCAAGCACTGCGGAGCCGGTGGCCCTCGGGTGACGTCGAGCCGGAGGTGCCGCGGACTCTCGCGCTTCGCCGATCGCGCCAGCTGGGCGAGCTGCCCCGGCTCACCAAGCGCCGCCGCCTCCTGGCCTACCTCGCCCGACGCGGCTATACGGGCCGGAGCGCCAACGAGGCCGTCTCGCACGCGCTTGCGGCCGATCGCCTCTGAGCGCCAGCCGTCCCGTTCACCTACCGGGACGGCGTATATTCCCCGCATGGAATCCCATGAGATCCGCTCCCTCTTCCTGCGCTACTTCGCCGAGCGTGGGCATGAACGGGTGCCGTCGTCCTCGCTGGTACCAGCCGACGACCCCACGCTCCTGTTCACCAACGCCGGCATGGTGCAATTCAAGCGGGTATTCCTGGGTCAGGAGCAGCGACCCTGGAAGCGCGCCACCACCTGCCAGAAGTGCGTCCGCGCCGGCGGCAAGCACAATGACCTGGAACAGGTCGGGCTGACCCGGCGGCACCACACCTTCTTCGAAATGCTGGGCAATTTCTCCTTCGGCGATTACTTCAAGCGCGAGGC
>DASSHL010000299.1:0-2854 GCA_035692845.1 Gemmatimonadales bacterium | reverse complement strand
GATGGCAGCAACCCGAAGACGGACTGGCACGGCCTGCTGAGCGTGGATGAATCGCCCAACGTGTTCAACCCGAAGAGCGGGTGGGTCTACAACAGCAACAACTGGCCCTGGTCAGCCGCCGGGCCCAGCAGCCCGAAGCAGGAGGACTTCCCCAGGTATGTGGAGAAGGGGAGGGAATCGTTCCGTGGACTCCACGCCATCCGGGTACTGAAGGACAAGAAGGATTTCACCCTGCAAGGCCTCATCGACGCGGCCTTCGACAGCTACCTCACCGGCTTCGCCGAGCTGCTGCCACCGCTGATCAAGTCATTCGACTCGCTGCCTTCGTATGATCCTCGACGGATGACGCTCAAGGAAGAAATCGACTCCCTGCGCGGCTGGGACTATCGCTGGTCGGCCAGCTCGGTTCCCACCACCCTCGCGGTCTTCTGGGGCACCGGGCTCGCGCAGCATGTGGGAGAGACGGCGCGTGCAGCCAAGAAGTTCCTTCCTGATTACATGGTTGACGGTGCCACGACCACCGAGCGACTGGATGCGCTGACCGAAGCGAGCCGGCTGCTCACCCGGCAATTTGGAACCTGGAAGACGCCGTGGGGCGAGATCAACCGGTTCCAGCGCAATGACAGCCTCATCACCCAGAAATTCGATGACAGCAAGCCCAGTTATCCAGTGCCGTTCACCTCGGCGCTGTGGGGTTCGCTCGCCTCATTTGGCGCCCGGCCCTATCCTGGCACCAAGCGCTGGTACGGCACCAGCGGCAACAGCTTCGTGGCCGCAGTGGAGTTCGGCGACAGCGTGACGGCGCGTGCGGTGACTGCCGGTGGCGAGAGTGGCCATCCCACGTCGCCCCACTTCAAGGACGAGGTCGAGCGCTACGCCTCCGGCAATCTTCGGCCAGTGTACTATTACCCCAGCCAGCTCAAGGGCCACACGGAGCGGGTGTATCATCCGGGGCGGTAAAGACGGACAGACGGACAGTGGTCGACGGTCGACGGTCACCTGTCGGCCCGTACCCTCGACCCTCGACCCTCGACCCTCGACCCTCGACCAACTATGACTCACCGACTGTCTGCACTTCTCGCAACCCTCGCCCTTGCCGCCTGCACCAGGCCCGCGCCGGACACACCGCCCGCGCCGCCGCCGGCCAACACGCTGACCCAGGCACAGCGCGATTCGGGATGGACGCTCCTCTTTGACGGCAAGTCGCTCGACCAGTGGCGTGGCTACAAGAACGACGCAGCGCCGATGGGCTGGCGGGTCGACAGCGGAGCGATCATCAAGGATTCGAGCGCCGAGGATATCGTCACCCGCGATACCTTCGAGAACTTCGAGCTGGTGATGGACTGGCAGCTGACCAAGGGCGGGAACGCCGGCATCTTCTACCGCGGCAATGAAAAGTACGAGCATGTCTACTGGACTGCGCCGGAGTATCAGCTGCTCGACGATGCCAACGCGCCCGACGGTGCGAGCCGGCTCACGTCGGCCGGCGCCGATTACGGGCTCTATCCCTCGCCGGCCGGTCACCTGAGCCCGCTGGGCGAATGGAACACGGCGCGCATCGTCGTCAACGGCGACAGCGTGGAGCACTGGCTCAACGGTACGCTACTGGTCTCCTACGTCCTTGGCAGTGATGACTGGAAGGCCAAGGTCAAGGAGAGCAAGTTCGCGGAGTGGCCGGACTACGGAAAGCTTCCGAGTGGCGTGATTGCCGTCCAAGGGGATCACAACGGGCGGCTGATGCTGCGGAATGTGAAGATCAGGAAGCTGAACTAGGTCGAGAGGTCGAGGGGACGAGAGGTCAGGCTCGGCCCCTCGACTCCTCGTCCCCTTGACCCCTCGACTCCTCGACCGCCATGACCCGTCTTCTTCTCGTCCTCATCTTCATCGCTGCGCCCCTCGCCGCCCAGACACCGCCCCCGGCTTCCCGCCCCGGCGCCACGGCCGTCGCGGCGTCCGATACCACCGCCACCGCGCGCATCATCCGCGAGATCGCCGAGCACCAGCAGGCGGTTGCCTGGACTGAATACCTCAGCGACATCATTGGACCCCGGCTTACCACCTCGCCCCAGATTGCGCATGCGCACGCATGGGCCGAGAGCACCATGACCAGGTTTGGCGCGACCAATGTCCATCAGGAGGGCTACGAGTTCGGGCCCTCATGGACCCGCGGCGAGGCGACGGCACGTCTTCTGACGCAGAACGGCAAATCACTCGAACTGGCCGCGGCCGGCTGGTCCGCACCAACTGGGGGCCCCGTACGTGGCGACCTTGTCGTGGTGCAGTCCAGCACGGTCGACGGGCTCAGGAAGTTCATCGGCCAGTTCAAGGGGAAATTCGTGACGTATGGCGAGCTTCCGCCGCGCGGCAGTGACACCGCCGAAGCCCGCATGGTCGGCGCGCAACTCGTCTCGGCCATGGAAAAGGAGGGTGCGCTCGGTTTCATCCTCAATGCCGGCAATCACGACGGGCTGGGGATGACCGGAGGCCCCGTCTGGCGGCTGGGTGCCTTCGTGCCCCGGATTCCAGTCGCCTTCATGGCTCGCAAGGACTACCTCGAGCTGCGGCGGCTGGCTGAGCACGGCGAGCGCGTCACGCTTGAGGTCAACCTGCCCAGCACGACATCGAAAAAGCCGGTCCGGCAGTACAACACCATCGGTGAAATCCGCGGTAGCGAGAAGCCCGGCGAAGTCGTCATCATCGGTGGGCACATTGATTCGTGGGACCTTGGTACTGGCGCCACCGACAACGGCACCGGCGTGGCTTCGGTCATGGAAGCACTCCGTGCCATCAAGGCATCCGGCCTCACCCCGAAGCGCACGATTCGCGTGGTGTTGTTTTCCGGCGAAGAGCAGGG
>DASSHL010000298.1:0-9531 GCA_035692845.1 Gemmatimonadales bacterium | reverse complement strand
CGTGCCGACACCCGCCGCGTGACTCCGGATGAGATTGACCTGCAACTGTTCGAGGCGGTCAGGAGCGATGTGGACGTTGGCCAGCTTGCCAAATCCCGTGTTGATCCCGTAGATCACCTGCCCGTTGGCGATGGCATCCTCGACCCGTTGCCGGCTGGCGGCAAGCGCCGCTCGCGCCGCGGGCGCCAGCGCCACGCGCAGCCCGGGTGTGCGGGCCACACGTACAACGTCTTCGATGGTGAGGGAACCGCCGTCGATCACCAGCGTCTGGTCTGTCATCCGGGGGAAGGTTGCGACGAGTGGGTGGGAATGCAATTAGGGCTTGGGGCTTGGGGCTTGAGAAGACGAGAGACGCAGCGCGTCCTCCCATGCCCTATGCCTCACGCCCCACCGCCGAGTCCCTACTTCCTCCCCACCACCAGCTCCGGATTGCCCGGATCAGTCTGGTAGGCCCAGTCGAGGATCAGGAAGTTCTGCCCGACATGGGTCACCCGTACTGCACCGTATTGCACGAACTGGGTGCCCGGCATTTCGAACACATAGCCCCAGCCGGGCAGCGCTTCGAGACCGGACGCGTCGAAGCCGTTGAGCGGTGCGATGTCAATGCTGGTAAGGTCCTCGACCGCCACGCTGCCGTAGAGTGCCACCGTCACGCCGGCGCGGGCGGGCGTGAGGAAGAGCGTGCCATTGATGTCGCGCTCGACCGTGAAATCCGCTGACGCATCGGTGCCGTCGAGCACCAGGCCCAGCTCGTTCGCATTCACCGAGCCGCTGCTGTTGAGGTCCTGCCAGAAGGAGAAGCCGGAGCCGGCATTCTGCGCCTGGCGGGCGAAGACCACAACATTCCGCGCGTCCGGCCGGGGCGTGTCGTTCCGCACCGGTGAGGGGCCGCTCTCGGCGGCGGATGGACTGGTGGCGGTGACCTCGAAGCAGCGCGACACGCCGTTGGTCATGGCCCCGACAATGAACTCGGGCGCAACCGTTGTCCCCTCGATGCTCCAGCTGGTGCCACACCGGTCCTGATCCAGGTCGTAACTGGTGCTGTAGACGACATAGCTGCTGAAGTTGCCCGGGTCGGCCTCAAAGGCATTGTCGGACCAGGTGAGGGCAACGGCGCCATCCAGCGAGGTGGAGGTAAGGTCGGTTGGTGCCGGGGGCGCATTGCCCGGACCCGTCGTGGAGTCGGATCCGCACCCCGCGAGGGCCCCGGTGGCGAGCAGGGCAAGTAGGACGCGCATGTCTGTGTCTCCGGAATTGAGGGCCGGGCAAGTGGAGGAGCAAGGGGTATGCCAGAGGGCTGAGAGCTGAGCTCAGTCCCCCAACGTCGACTGATTGAAGTCCAGCTTCAGTTCGGGCAGGTTGATCAGGTAGATCGAAAAATAGACCGCCACGTTGCCGTTGGCATTCTTCACGAAGTTGAAGGCGGCTCGCCAGTCGTGGAGATCGCGCTCCAGCCGGACCACATGCGACTCGAATCGCTTGTCGGTGATGTTGTACTGGGTCTGCCAGGAGACGGCCCAGAGCGGCGTCGGCGAGAACAGGGTGCTGAAACTGACATTCTGCTGGGCGCGATTGCTCTCGGCCGGCAGCAACGGATTGGGCCGACGGCGCGAGAGCGAATAGGTAAAGCTGGCGCTGAACTGGCGATTGCCGCCCATTGGAATCTGGTCGTTGCTGTAAAAGCCGCCCGGGCTTTGGGTGCGCGGCCCCAGGAGCCCGCTGCCGGCGCCGTAGCCGGGACGATAGAGCGACTGCGCCGCGTCATCGAACTGCCCCGGACGGCTGGGATTGCCGACGCCGAACGACGACCCCAGTGCGCGCACCGACCGACCGGTGAACGAGAAGCTCGCCGAGACGTTCTGCAGGAACGGATCGAAGTGCGCGGTGTCGGAGCCAACCGCTCCACGCCAGAGGTCGTGCGTCACCCGGAGGCTCAGGCTGGGCAGCAGGTCGCTCAGGAAGGTGTTGGTGATGGATGGCGTGACCCATCCCGTCTTGCCGGGTTGCTTGGCCTGCTCGAAGTCGTAGGTGATGGGCGACGTCGTGACACTGAGCAGCCGGAACTTTTTCGCCGAGGTCCCGAGCGAGTCGCCCGCCGGGGCTCGGCCCTTGGCTTCCAGGTTTTGCGAGAGCCCCACGCTCAGCGTATGCCGGGCGTCGCTGTGAAGCAGCGGCGTTCCGCCCAGTGGCGTGATAGCGCGCGCAAAGGCCTCAGGTACGTCGGCGGCAGGCTGGTAGTCCCAGGCCACCTGGGGCGAGAAGCTGTGCCGGAAGCGCGAGAAGGGCCCGATGCCGCCGCCCGAGAGGAAGAACAGCGTGGGCGAGAGCGTGGCGCGCAATTCGATCCGCTTCTTCTGGAATACCCAGGCGCCGGCCGTGCTGCGATTGCGCACCGCAAAGAACTGGCTCTGGGTCGATGCGTTGGCCACGAGAATGCTGGGCTGCAGCTTCCAGGTGGAGCGGAAAAGCAGCGGAAGGTTGATGCCGGTGTTCCAGTTGAGCCCGGTCTGGAAATCGCCCGCCGCCGACCGGTACACGGTGACGGAATCGAACGGATCCGGAGTGTCCAGGTTGGGCTGGCGCAGCGAGTCCGACTGGAGGCCGGTCAGCCGGATGTCCTGCATGGTGAGCACATTGGTCCAGTTGAACGTGCCGACCCGGACGGGCGTGGTGAAATTGAGCTGCATGTTCCGGTTGTCGGCCAGCTGCGGCACGGTATCCACTGTGCCATCCGGCTGCAGCATGAGCAGCGGCGCCAGCCGGCGGTTGGCGTCGATGGTGCGCGAAAAAGTCAGCGATGGCGACCACGTGATATCGCGTCCCAGGTCCAGCGGCTTCGGGGAAATGGCGAGCGACGGTAGCTGGGTCGTCGAGGTGGAATCGGAGAGCGACTGCCGCCGGTTGCCGCCCAGGGAAATCGTGCCCCAGCCGAAGCGCTTGCTGAAGTTCACCTGGCTCGTCACCAGCTGGGTGTTGAGCGTCGGATCGAGCGCGTTCCGGTCCACGATCTGGGTATTGCTCTGGTACTGGACATCAAAATTGAGGTTGGTAGACAGGTTGAACGCCTGCTGGTGCGCCCAGTGCACTGCCACCCCCGAGCCACCGCCTGATTCCCACTGGCGGTTGACCTCCGCCGATCCCCGCAGGAAGCGGTTGAGCACGTTGTACTGGCTCGACACCCCCGCCTGCACGTAGCGCCCCGAGTACCAGTCCAGCCGCGCCGTGAGGTCCACGTACGGGCTGGGCGCCCAATAGTAGCCGACGTTGGTGATCTGCCGCTGGTAGTTGCGCGAGGTCCGGAAGATGTCGTTGATGCCCACCTTGGGGATCAGGATGCCGGAGTGGCGGTCCGGCCGCGTGTCCTGGAAAATGAACGGTAGCCAGAGAATCGGGATGTCGCGGATGTAAAGCACCACCGGCCGCGCCACCAGCATGTCGCCGGAGACCCACTTGATCCGGCGGGCGGCAAAGTGATAGTGCGGAGTGGGCAGGGCGCACGAGGTGACCTCGCTGGCACCGGCAAAGAGCTGCTTCGCGCCCGACGCCTTCTGCACGTTGCCGCGGATGAACCAGGTCGTGCCGCCCTCGGAAAATTCCGTCTGGCCGCCCCGCACCACACCGCTCTTGCGACAGGTATCGTACCGCACCGATTCGCCGACGACGGTGCTGTCGCCCTGGGTAAGCGTCGGCTTCCCGCTGGCAGTGAGCAGGCACTCCGACTGGTCATAGGCAATGTGCCCCGCACCCAGGGCCACGCCCTGCCGCTCTGCACGCGCATGCCCATCGAGTTCAAGACGGCGGTCATCCGCCGTGAACGTGGCGGAGTCCGCGCTGAACTGTATGGGCGTGAAGCCGGGGCGTCGAAGCAGCGCCTCGAGAATGCTGTCGTCCGGCTGAGCCGGCGCGAGGCTGTCGCGCGACAGCGAATCCTGGGGCGGGCGCAGGCTCTCGGCCGCCTGCTTCGGCGGCGCACGCTTGGGCACCCCCTGCGCCTCGGCCCGCCCGCCGCCCAGCATCAGCAGCAGGAGCACGGCGCCAGCGGCGGCCGCATTCCGTGCGCGGCGGCGGCTGATGAGCACGCTGCCCAGGAAGCCGATCTCGTACAGCACCAGGAGCGGGATGGTGAACATCACCATGCTCAGCAGGTCGGTCCCGGGGGACAGGAACGCGCCGGCAATGCACGCCAGCACGATGGCAAAGCGCCGGAAATGATTGAGCCTGGCCGGCGTGGCGATGCCAAGCCACGCGAGGATGAAGATCAGCAAGGGCAATTCGAACGAAATGCCCAGCGCAATCACCACCTGGATCAGGAACGAGAAGTAGCCGTCATAGGTGATCATCGGCATGAGCGCGTCAGTCTGGAAGCTGAACAGCACCCGCAGCGTCTGCGGCACCACGAACAGCCACGCCAGCACGGCGCCCAGGGCAAACAGCCCACTGCCCACGAACAACGCCGGAATGATGACCCGGCGCTCCTTGGCGTAGAGCGCCGGCGACATGAAGGCCCACACCTGCCAGATCACCACCGGGGCCGCCAGCACCAGTCCCACGACAAACGCCAGCTTGAACACGATCATCACCGGCTCGGTCGGTGTGAGCACGGCGAGCTTGCCACCGTTGCCGAGGTAGGGCTGGATGGGCTTGGAGATGACACCGACGAGCTGGAATTTCTGGACGACAAAGAAGCCAACGACGAAGCCCGCGATGAGCGCGAGCAGGGCGCGGATGAGGCGGACCCGTAATTCCTCGAGGTGATCGAGGAAGGGCATTTCAGCGCCGGAGCCGTTCATGGGGACAAGCCGGGGCGGCGCCCGGGGCTCAGGACCCGAGCGCCTTCAGCCGATCCTTGGCCAGCGCGGCCTCGTCCGAATTGGGGAAGGACTGGACCACCTTCTGATAGGCATCGCGCGCGGCCGCCCGGTCGTTCGCGCGTTCCTTGATCAGGCCGATGTGATAGTACGAAGAGCCGGACCGCGGCGACTGGGCGTAGTCGCGAGTCACCTGCTGGTAATAATAGAGCGCCGAGTCGGCGTTTTCGGTCTCGAAGCTCTGGCCGATGTAGTACAGCGCATCGGGCGCCTTGTCACTGGTGGGATACGACTTGAGCAGTTCTCGGAATCCCGTGCGCGCGGTGCTGGCACTGCCCAGCCGCAGCTGGCCCAGCGAGGTCTGGTACATCTGGTCCGCGGAGGGCTGGTTCTGGCCGGGCGCCGGGTTCACGAAGGACGTGGTGGTGTCCCGCACGCTGCCTGCCGCTGGCGCGGGCTCGGGCTGCTGGAGTTCCTCGGCCCGGCGCTCGAGCTGGGTCCGTAGCTCACTGAGGCGCTGCTGGCTCTGGCCCGTAAGCTCCTGCAACTGGACCAGCTGGCGCTGGACCTCATACAGGTCATTCGCAAAGTCGCCACGCAACTGCGACACGGCAGCGCGCGTGGAACTCAGTGAATCCATCATCGCCTGCTGCAGCCGGATGACTTCCGCCAGCTGGCGCGACCGCTCCTGGTCGCGCCGGTCCTGGACGCTCCGGAGCTGGGTGATCTGGTCCTCGACGTTCCGGACGTCGCTCCTCAGGGCACAAGCCCCGAGGAGCGCGACCGACGCGAGGGCCAGGACCCGCGACCTCATTGAGGTGCGACGAGCGAGTCGCCGCCTGCCGTCATTTCGAACTCGTCACGCCGGTTCTGGGCGTACGCGTCTTCGGTCCCACCCATCGCGATCGGCCGCTCCTCGCCGTAGGAAATCACGTCGATCCGGGAACCATCCACGCCCCGGTTCATCAGGTAGCGCTTGGCGGCCGCGGCGCGGCGGTTACCGAGCGCCAGGTTGTACTCGTCGGAACCGCGCTCGTCGGCGTGCCCGCTGATGCGAATCCGCATGGCGGTGTTGGCCTGCATGATGGCCGCCTTGCGGTCGAGCGCAGCCTGATCCTCACTCCGGATGTCAGCCACGTTGTAGTCGAAGTGGATCATGGCCGTCATGTCATTCCGGAGTGCCGATGCGGCCGCGCCGGCGTCCCGCTCAGCGGCGGCACGGCGGGCCTCTTCTTCAGCACGACGCCGGTTGGCCTCATCGATCGAGTCCTGGCGCTGGCGAGCGCGGATGGCGGCGCTGTCCACCGTGGACGTCACCGGCGCGGGCTGTTCCGGCTCGGGCGTACCGCCGCAGGCCGCAGCCAGGACCGTTGCGGCCATCAGGGCAAAAACACCAGACATGCGCTTCATGAGTCAGGACCTCGTAGCTCAAGGGTTGGCATCGCCGGCCCCACCCAGCCGGGGGGACCACGAAGGAAGCCGGGCCGAGCCCGGGGTATTCAGCTGCCGCACGCGGCCGGTTTCAGTATCCACGATCCACACCTGCCGCCGGCCAGTGCGATCGGAAATGAACGCGATGTGCCGGCTGTCCGGCGCCCACGTGGCGTCCTCGTTCCGGCCAACCGACGTCAGCTGCTTGACCCGCCCCGAGGCGACGTCAAAGATGAAGATCTGCGGGCTGCGCGAAACCTCGCGGTGGAACACCACGCTCGCCCCATCGGGCGACCACTCCGGCGCGAATGACGGACCCGTGGCGCCATAATCGAACGGCGCGAGCAGCTCCTGGTCGGTGCCATCCACACTCATCACGTAAATCTGCGGTGGTCCGGAGCGCGTTGAAACGAACGCCAGCCTCCGTCCATCAGGCGAATACGTCGGACTCAAGTTGTCCGAGAAGCCCTTCACGGTCAAGCGCTGCGCGCAGCAGTTGGACGCCACATTGCTCGTGAAGACGTTGGTGGCGCCACTCTCCTCGGCCCGGGCGTAGGCGATCATGCGGCCGTCGGGGGAAAACGAGGGCGAGAAATTGAGGTCGCGGTCGGTGCCCGCCAGCGTGGTGCGCGAGCCGGTCAGCAGGTCTTCCACGATGATGGCGCCCCGGCCCTCACTGAACCTGGTATATGCGATTCGGTGCCCGTCCGGGGCCCACGCATTGGACAGCGCATGGTCGCCCGCAGGCGTCACCGGCGTCAGGCCCGCGCCATCGCTGTCGATGCGCCAGATGCGCCCGTCACTCAGGAACAGCAGGCGGCTTGCGGCGTATCCGTCGGCGCTTGCGGCCCAGCGTACGATCTCATCACTGATGCGATGGACGGCCAGCCGGAAGCCGGCGGCGCTGGCGCTGGGGAGCACAAAGCTCTGCTGGTTGCGCACCTTGCCCGCGGCGAGATCATGCAGCCGCACCTGGACGCCGCCCGGTGCTCCAATGAGTTCCACGGCGTGATCGGCGCCAAACTGGTTCCGGTAGAGCGCATAGTTGACCTGGCCGCCGGTACCGGCCATCGGCACGACGATCATCTGGAACTGGTCGCTGTAGTCGAGATCGCGCTGGATGATGGCGCGCACCGAATCGAGCCCCGGCCCCGGCACCACCACGAGCCCCGGCTGCGTGCCTGGCCGGTAGGTAATGCCGATCCGGATCGCATCCTGCGCGCGATTCTGGTCAGGATTCTGGGCCGCGAGCGGCAGGGCCGCGCCGGCAGCGAGCAACGTGACGAGAAGGAGTGATCGTGTCATTCGGACCGCGGTTCGAAGAAGAAGCTGATGGGCAGCACGTCGTTGGTCCAGCCATCCGGCAAGGGCCCGAATGCCCGCGCCACACCGGACGCCTCGATGGCGCCTTGCGCCTCGAGATCATAGGAAAAACTGCCTGACCGGGTGACAAAACGGATATCGGACACGGTGCCGTCCCGGTGAACGAGAAAGAAGATCTCCGCCCGAAGTCTGACATTGCCCGTGGGGCGGCGCCAGCGGCGGTAGATCTGGTTGGCCACGTTCCGAAGATACTCGGGGAAGGGAAAGTCGAGTCCCGGTGTCTTGACCGTCGCCGCGTCGCGGCCAGTGCTCGGCGTCTCTCCCTCAGCGGGCGCCTCGGGCGCCGAGGTCTTGGGCGAGGGCTCCGTGGACGGCTTGGCCTGGGACGGCGCCTCGCGAGGCGGCGTCTTCTTCGGTTCCACCGGCTTTGGTTCCGGCTTCTTGACCGGCGCGGTCTTCTCCGTTGGCTTGGGTGCGGGCTTGACCGGTGCCGGGGGCTCGGGCGTTGGCGCGGGTGGCTGCGCTTCCGGCGCCAGCCGCTGCCGAGGTGCAGGTGCCGGCGCGGCCACCAGGTCGATGGCGTAGACTGGCGGCGAGGGCGCTGGCGGGCGAATAAAGCCCAGCGCCAGGGCCAGTGCCCCGCCATGCACCAGGACGGTCCAGCAGAGTCCGGCGCCGGTCCCGCGGGACCGGTCCGTCCCCATGCGACGCATCACCTGCCCTGCTCCTCCTGCTCCGCCACGAGGCCCACGCTCTGCACCCCCGAAAGCCGGATGACCGAGAGCACCCGCACCACGTCTCCGTACGGCACACGGTTGTCCGCCCGCAGGAACACCCCATTGGGTTTCTTGGCGGTCACAATCGAGGGAAAGGTGATCCGGAAGTCTTCGTAGCTCACCGGGGTCTCATCTATGAAGATGCGGCCGCCCCGATCCACGGTAACGACCATCCCTTCCTTCGGGTCCAGCGGACGGGCTTCCGCGCGTGGCAGCTCAACGTCCACGCCGCCCTGCATGATCGGGGCCGTGATCATGAAGATGATGAGCAGCACGAAGGCCACGTCCACCAGCGACGTGACGTTGATGTCGGCGTTCAGCGGAAGGTCGCCGCGCTGGTTGCCGAGCCCGCCGCCCAGGTTCACGGACACCTCAGATCAGCCCCTCGCGCGCCATGGTGCCGATCAGTTCACTCGCAAAACCCTCGAGCTCGCCGGTGAAGAGCCGGACCTTGTTCACGAAATAGTTGTACGCGATGATCGCCGGAATCGACGTAGCCAGCCCGGCGACCGTCGTCACCAGCGCTTCGGCCACGCCTGGCGCCACCGAGCCGATATTGCCTGAGCCCTTGGCGGCGATGCCTACAAACGCGTCCATGACACCGAGCACCGTGCCGAGCAGGCCCAGCAGCACTCCAACAGAGCCAATGGTTGCGAGCCAGGGAATGTGATGGCCCAGTACGTCGCGCTCGGTGGCGACTTCCTTGCCGAGCACCATCTTGAGCGCTTCAAGCTGGGTGAGCGACAGACTGTCGCGGCGCGCAGCCGGCTCAGCCTTCAGCGCGCCGGGCCGCAGCTCGTTGAAGAACTGGATAGCTTCATTGAAGAGACGGGTATAGGGCGACGTGGGCTGCCGCATCACGTGCTGGTAGGCCTCGTCGAGCCGCGTGCTTCGTTCCATCTCCGCGAAGAAGCGCTCGGCCTGGCGATTCAGCCGGCGGTACTGCCACCACTTGACGCCGATCACGAACCAGCCCGCCAGCGAGAACAGGGCGATGACGGCGAGCACGGCTTTCGTCTCGACGCTCGAGACGCGAACCAGTTCGAGAGCGGTGGACGGCACCGCGCCGGTCTGCAGCAGCATCATGCGTTCATCTCCCCGTCGTACCAGGCCACCAGTTCGCGGAATCCATCTTCGAAGGAATGCACCGGCCGCCAGCCGAGCACCCGCTGCGCGCGGGAAGCATCCAGCGC
>DASSHL010000297.1:0-2072 GCA_035692845.1 Gemmatimonadales bacterium | reverse complement strand
GCCGACGGCACACGCAGCATGCTGGCGCAGGCGTGGCGCGAATGGCAGACTGTCCGCTCTCCCAATCCGCAGATCTACGCCCTCGGTGTGAAGGAAATCTGGCGGGTGACCAAGCCGCTCGACCGGGTGATCCACACCATGGGATGGCCGCTTCCGTCCGATGCATTCGGGGGATCGTTCATCTATCCGATGGGGCCGGAGCAGGTCGCCGTGGGACTGGTGGTAGGACTCGACTATCACGAGGCGGCGCTGGATGTGCACCAGCTGCTCCAGCAACTCAAGCTTCATCCGCTGGTGAAGCCGCTGCTTGCTGACGGTGAATTGCTCGAGTGGGGCGCCAAGACGATTCCCGAAGGCGGCTACTACGCGTTGCCGGAACGCCGCTCAGGTGACGGGATCCTGCTCGCGGGCGACGCGGTGGGATTCGTGGACGTGCCGTCACTCAAGGGCATCCACTACGCCATGCAGTCCGGTATCTACGCCGCTCGCGCCGCCTTTGCCGCGCTCGGCGCCGGGGACACCTCGGCAGCGTCGCTCGCGGCCTACGATTCGATGGTGGATGAGAGCTACATAATGTCGGACCTGTTCCGCACCCGGAACATGCGCCTGGCCTTCAAGGACGGCTTCTGGCTGGGCGGTGCAAAAGCTGGCCTGATGACCGTGACGGGGGGCCGTTTTCCTGCTGCCAGAATCCGCATGCCAGCCGACGCTGAGGCGCCACGGGCGGCCGCAGGCGGCCCCGACACGCCACCATACGCGCCAGATGGAGTGCTCACCTTCAGTAAGCTGGACGCCAACTTCAAGTCCGGTAACTCCACGCGTGATACCATCCCCAGCCACCTGATCGTGGGCCGGGACATCACTGGTGACGTCGCAGACTTTTACAGTCACGTGTGTCCCGCCGGTGTCTACGAGCGGGTCGGCGATGAGCTGAGGGTCAACGCACCCAACTGCATAGACTGCAAGGCTACGGACATTCTGGGGCCACGGTGGACGCCCCGTGAAGCGGGGAGCGGACCCCGTTACCGGCTGATGTAGCACCTCGCTGACTGTCAAAAAGTTGGACGGCTGGATGATGGCCCGGTGATTGCTGGGTCAACCGGTGTTCCGGGCGATGCCGAACCGACTGTCACGCGAGGAAATACGCCGAACCTACCGCTGTCCCTGCAGGGTCGCACCCGTGAGGCCTGGCGCCGGTGGTTTGCCGGCGGAGACCCGCTCTTTTCTCACGCCGGTGCCGCGGGCGAGCTGCTCATCGCGCAGCTCCGGATGGCGCTGGTGCTTGTTCTGCTTGCCCTCCCGGTCAGCAACTACGTCAATCATCCCGGTGAACTGGAGCACGTGGTCGGCGTCTCGGTGGCGCTGGTCGCGACGACGCTCGCGCTCCTCATCCTGATCGCCGTGCGCCGGCAGATGCTCGGCTCGTGGATCGGGCTCATCAGCACGGTGTTCGACGTCTCGCTGGTCAGTTCCACGCTACTGATCTACCTGATCGCGGGCCAGCCGCACACGGCGGTGAACAGCAGGGTGGTCTTCGAGGTCTACTTCATCGCCATCGGCGCCACCTGCCTTCGCTATGACGTGCGGCTCTGCTGGCTCGCCGGCACGCTCGCCGTGACCCAGTACTTCGGGATCGTCTGGTACGCCGACACGCATTGGGCGCTCAATTCCCCAGGGTACGCCCCGTTCGTCTACGGCATCTTTGCCTGGAGCTCCGAGGTGGGACGGCTCGTGGTCCTCAGTGTGGCGACGATGCTGTCGGTGGCGGTGGTGGACCGGGGTCGCGCGCTCAGGCGCCTCTCGACCATCGACCGGCTTACCGGCGTGCTCAATCGCGGGTCGTTCGACGAGCGACTCAACGCGGAACTGAGCCGAGCCCGGCGCCAGTCGGAGTCACTGGCCCTGGTGATGGTGGACGTCGATCACTTCAAGAAGTTCAATGACGACCTGGGCCACTCCGCCGGCGACTCGGCGCTTCGAACCCTCACGCGGCGGATGAGCGACGAGCTGCGCCGCAGCGACGTCCTCGCGCGCTATGGCGGCGAGGAGTTCGTCATCATCATGCCGGCGAC
>DASSHL010000296.1:0-11606 GCA_035692845.1 Gemmatimonadales bacterium | reverse complement strand
GTGCTTGCGCACATGGCGGTCTGTTTTCTGTGGCCCTGTCCGTCGCCTTGCGGCGCCCAGGCGTTACCTGGCAGTCTGCCCTGTGGAGCTCGGACTTTCCTCGAGCACGTTTCCGCACCCGCGACCATCGCGCCCGGCCCGCCGGAAAAGTAGTTGGACAGGTGGACAGTTGGACAGTTCGCGCAGACTGTCCATCTGTCCATCTGTCCATCTGTCCAACTGTCCACCTGTCATCCTAGCCCTCCTCCAAGGCTGCCAATCCCACCCGCGCCATCTTCACATACTCCGCCAGGCTGGGATCAGCGTTTGACCACTGGGCCAGCGCCAGCTCGTACTGCTGCCGGGCGGCGGCGGTGTGGCCCAGCTTCGCCTCGAGCTCCGCGCGGAGCAGGCGCACCCTGCCGATAGACGCCCAGCGAGGGTCAAACCCGCGCGACGAGAGCTGCGCTGGCTCGAACGCGCGCAGCAGGTTGAGCGCGTGCTGGGTGTCGCCCAGATCGGCGTAGATGATCGCGGCCATGGCCCGACGGGAAAGCTGGTCGAACTTGCGCGACGCACTGCTGTCCGGCGCCTGCACCAGCGCCCTGGCCTCGGCGGAATCGCCGCGCGCCAGTGCGAGCCAGGCCTGCAGGACCGCGGGCGGCGCCTCGCCCGAGAGCGCGCGAAGTTCGGTCAGCCCGGTCGAGTCGCCTGCGAGGCCGGTGAAGAGACCGATGGCGGCGGGAGCGCCGACAGCAAGGATGGCCCTCTTCTTTCCGGCCGGTGCCACCCGCGCGTCTTCGGCAGTTGCATGCCAGAGGCTTCGGAGCGCCGACTCGGGGGCGCCCAGCGAATTGAAGAGCTGCGCCAGCGCGTTGCGCCGCCAGTCATCAGTTCCGCCCATGCCCTCGCTGCCGAAAATCGCCTCGCGAACCTGGCCGGCAAACTCGATGGCGCGGGTTGCGTTGGTCACGTCGCCCTGGTAGGCAAAGACGTTGGCGGCTGCGGCCACGTCCTGGAACACCGAAGGCGTGCTCCGGAAACTGGCAAAGTCGCCCGGTGCACTGGAGTCGAGTGCCAGCAGCAGCAGCCGGGATGCCTCGTCCACGTTGCCCGACAGGAAGCGCACCCGCGCCTCCATGAATGCGATTTCGGGATGGTTGGGCGACAGGGCGCGGAGCCGGCTCAGTTCGGTGAGCGCCGAGGGATAGTCACCCGCGGCAATGAAGGCATCCACCAGCGCGCTGTGCGATCGGAGTGCCGCCGGCTGGGTTGCCACCCAGTTCCGCGCCAGCGTCATCACCGCGTTCTGGGCGCGCTGGGCTGCGCTCGTGGCGGCGGTGCTGTCGAGCAGTGGTCGCTGGAGCGAGTCGTACGCCGGCACGAACGAATCATTGGGCATCAGCGCGATGGGGCTGGTCCGCCGGCTGGTGCTGGTCAGCATCTCCTCGACGTGTTCATACGCGAGCACATAACTGGGATCGAGTGCCAGGGCCTTCCGGAACGCCCTGAGCGATTCGGTCATCGCCGTGGCGTGGCCCTGCGGCGCCATCATGTCATGGTACCAAGCATCGCCCAAGCCGTACCAGGCATCGGTGTCGTTGCTGTCGCGTGCAATGAGGCTGCCGTAGAGACCGCGCGCGTCGGCGTATTCGCCATCAATGAACGCGCTGTAGGCGCTGATGATGGTGCGCTGGCGTTGCGGGAGCGCTGCGGAGTGCGCCACGGCCCGCGCCATGGCGTCCGTGCTCAGTGAATCGTTGGCGCCCACCAGCCAACCGCGGGTGAGCGCGTACTTGTAGTACGCCAGCCCGAACGTGCTATCCATGTCGGTCGCCCGCTTGAGCGCCGTTTCCGCCGTGGCAAGATCCCAGTTGTTGAGTGCCTCGACGCCCTGCAGGTATGCCCGGAACGCCTCGAGTGACGACGTGGTCGCTTCCCAGAGCGCGGTGCGCGTGTCGGCCGGCGCGCCCGAAAGATCCAGCAGTTCCGCTGCGAGCTGGTCGAACACCGGGCGCACGTCCTCGCCCGGCGCGGCCGTCGTCTGCGCCGTCTCCACCTTCCGGCCGGTGAAGACATCATAGACTCGCGCGGTGAGATGGAGCGAATCGCCCACCTGGTCGTAGTCGCCCATCACAACAGTCCACACGCCGGCATCGCGCGCCAGCCGCCGCGCCATTTCCAGCCCGATCGTCTCTCCCTCGGCAATGTCATGCCGCTCGAGCAGGTCGTGCAGGCGCTCCGAGCCCACCACCTGCAGGTCGTTCCACTGTGACAGGTTGAGCGCGAGCATGCTCACGCTTCCCTCGCGCAGCCAATCGAGCGACGTGTTGTTCCTCAGGTTATTGAATGGCAGCACCAGCAGCGAGAGCCTCGGGTTCACGCCGGCCGGCGGTCCGTTCCTGCGTCCGAGGAGCGCCACCGCGCCAATTCCCAGCAGGAGCACCGCTCCAACTCCGACCGCAAGTCTTCGGACGCGAGGACTCGTGACTCGCGACCCGCGACCCCCCAGCCGCCGAGCCGTCGGGCCGCCGAGCAGAGCCGCCCTCAGCTCCGCCCCCGTCTGCCACCGCTCGGCAGGGTTCTTTTCCAGCGCGCGCATGATGGCGTCGGCCAGGACGGGCGAGGCCTCGGGCCGGCTCTTCCGGACCGGCGTCGGCCGCTGGGAGAGATGCTGGGAAACGACGAGGCGCTGGGGCCCCTGGAAGGGTGGCTTTCCGGTGAGCATCTCGTACGCCACCACGCCCAGGGCGTAGAGATCACTGCGGGTGTCCACCACGTCGCCCGCCGCCTGCTCCGGGCTCATGTAGGTGGGCGTGCCGATGGCGACGCCCAAGGCGGTGCGCGGATCAGTCTGGTTGGCCTCCATGGCGCGCGCAATACCAAAATCGGCCAGGAGTGGCCGTCCCGTGCCTGCCTCGAGCAGGATGTTCTCGGGCTTGACGTCGCGGTGGACCACGCCGGCGGCGCCGGCGGCGTCGAGTGCCCCGGCCAGGTCGGCGGTGATGCGGGTGACTTCGTCGGGCGGGAGCCGCCCGTCGCGGTCGAGCCGGGCGCGCAGCGTTTCACCCGGCACCTGGTCCATCACATACCAGAGCAGGTCGCCGCTCGTGCCCGAGGAGTGGACCGCGACGATGTTCGGGTGACGGAGCCGGGCGATGGTGCGGGCTTCATCGAGGAACCGCCGGGCGATACTCTCGTGCCCGGCCAGCTCGGGATGAACCACCTTCACGGCCACCAGGCGATCCAGCGAGGTGTCGCGTGCGAGGAAGACCACGCCCATCCCGCCGCGCCCGAGCTCGCGCTCGAGCCGGTATTGCGGCCCGAGGGCGTCGGCGACGCGCTGTGCGAGATCGGGCGGGGTGTCAGTCACGGGAACGCTCCGTTGCCGGCGCGGGTGGGCGGATGGCCGGTTCGAGTCTGAGATGCTTTCCGGCGCCTGAAGGTTGCGCATCCGGTGCGGCGATGCGCGCGTGTGCGCCCGCCCGGGATTGTGCAACCATTGAGAGGGAGAGTGTACGCTCTTCGGTGACAATACAACAGGTCGTGGCCTGCATGTCTGAAGACACCGACCCGCTGACCATCGCCGCGGTGCTCACCCAGAGTGAGCGCCAGCGGGTGGATGCCGCGGGCAATGGACTTTTTTCCGTGGTGCACCGGGACTCGGTGCGCGAAGCGATGCGCGTCGTGCGCGAGCGTGCGGTGGATGCGGTACTCGTCTCGGTGCATCGCTGCACCCCCGATCATGCTGATGCCCTGAGCCAGCTGGTCCGGCACTTTCCCGGCGTGCCGACCGTGGCGCTGGTGTCCGGCCCCGATCCCGCGTCACCCGAGGCGCTGCTGCGGCTGGGCGCCTCCGGAGTGCGCGAGGTGGTCGATGTTTCCTCGCCCACCGGGTGGTCGCAATTGCGTCAGGCGGTAGCGCGCCCCGCCTCGCGCGCGGCGGCCCGCATTCAGGGTGCGGTGCTCAGCGAGCTGCCCGAGGCCACGCTCGACACCCGCTTCTTCTTCGAGACGATGATCCGGCTGGCGCCGCACACCATCACCGTCCGCCGGCTCGCCGTGGTGCTCCGGGTCTGCCCCAGCACCCTCATGTCCCGCTTCCAGCGCTCCCAGCTCCCCAGCCCCAAGAACTATCTCGCGGCCATCCGGCTCCTGCATGCCGCCTGGCTCTTCGGGACCACCGGCTATTCCGTAGCAGACGTTTCATACCGTCTGGAATATTCCTCGCCCCAGAGCTTCGGCCGCCACCTGCGCACCATGCTGGGGATTACCTCGTCCGAATTCCGCAGCCGGTTTCCCTTTCCCGCGGCGGTGGAGCGGTTTCTCGACCTCATGATCCGGCCCTACGTGGACCGCTGGGCGGGGTTCCATCCGCTGGAGGGAGCGAGGGGCAGGATGGGCTAGGCAGGATGGGCGAGATGGGCAGGATGGGCGGGATGGGCAGGATGGGCAGATCGAAGCCCGCCTGACATCACCCGCCCATCCCGCCCATCCCGTCACCGCTACTCCGCCACCGTCCCGGTACAAAGCCCAAAGCCCACCCTCCTCGCCCCCTGTCGCTCGCACCAGCCGCGCAGGGTGATCTCGTCTCCGTCTTCGAGGAAGGTCCGCTGCTCGCCGCCCGGCAGCTGGATCGGGTCACGGCCACGCCAGGTGAGTTCCAGCAGGCAGCCGCGCGACGTGGGCTCCGGTCCACTTACCGTGCCGCTCGCAAGGAGATCCCCTGGTCGGAGGTTGCAACCGTTGCTCGCATGGTGCGCCACCATCTGCGCCATGGTCCAGTACATCTGGGTAAAGTCGCCGATCGAAAGTCGGTGCGGCGCCGTACCGGCCTCGCGCATGCGACGCGTGCGCAGCAGCACCTCGAGCCTGATGTCCACCCCGCCCCGGTCCTGGTCCCCGGCGTCCAGGAGATGCGGGAGCGGCGCGGGGTCGCCTTCCGCACGGCGGTAGGCGGGAACACGGAACGGCGCCAGCGCCTGCATGGTCACGACCCAGGGAGAGACGGTCGTCGCAAAATTCTTGGCGAGGAACGGACCCAGCGGCTGGTATTCCCACGCCTGGATGTCGCGCGCCGACCAGTCATTCACCAGGCAGAGCCCGAAGAGCTGCGCGCTCGCGTTCCTGATGCTCACCGGCTCGCCCAGCACGTTGCCCGGTCCGATGAACGCGCCAACCTCCAGCTCATAATCCAGCTGGCGACACGGCCCGAATGACGGCACCGTGTCCTCCGGCTTCTTCCGCTGCCCGCTTGGTCGCTGGATTGCACTTCCCGATACGACGAGCGACGACGCACGGCCATGATAGCCCACCGGCAGCCACTTGTAATTGGGCATCAGCGGATTGTCGGGACGAAACATGCTGCCAACATTGGTAGCGTGATGCACCGACGCGTAGAAGTCGCTGTAATCACCCACGTCCGCCGGCAGGAGCATCTCCGCCTCCGCCATTGGTACCAGCAGCTCGGCGGCGCGCTTCTTCGCTTGGCCGCTGAACTCTCCGTTGGTCGCCAGCACCGACTGCAGCGCCCGGCGCAGCTCACTCCATCCCGCTTCACCCATCGCCATCAGGTTGTTGAGCGACGGAGCAGCACACGCATCGGCCGCGACACCGAGGTTCCAGTGCGTGCGCGCCGACGAGATATCGAGGATCTGGTCGCCGATGGCGGTGCCAACGCGAGGCCGCTCCCCGCTGCCAGCTCTCCGAAATACACCGAGCGGCAGGTTCTGGATGGGAAAGTCGCTGGCGGGATCATTGGCACTTTCGACCCAGGTCACGAGTCGTGGGTCGTGGGTCGCGTTGATGTCGGTCATGATTCAGAGCAGGTCCATGGCGCGGAGTTCATCCATCGGCTCGGTGAAGGAGCAGGAGCCGAACGAAATGGCGAATTCCCTGCGCATCGTCTCGATCTCCTCGACTCCGGCGCGTCCGTCACGCCAGGCGACGCCGTCAGGGGTAAACTGGAACGCCGTGTCGCCGACGTCCTCAAGCATGCGACGCACCGTGCGATGATCGGCGTCCTGGCGCGCGGCGGCGGCGGCCATGAAGATGTTGAGGAAGCCGTACATCGGCGCAATCACGCTGCCGGGTTCATACGTCAGGCGATACTCGCCATGAAGCGGATGATGCAGCCCGGCGGTGGCCTTGAAGGGAACCCCGAGCCGTGCTGCCGTGAGCAGGAAGCGGGTCACTTCATCGGCTGAGGGGAACGCATCTTCGGTGATGCCGCCGGTCCGGATCTTGGCGCTGGCACCGGCGTCGCGGATGGCGGTGAGCAGTGCTTCGGGATCATCACTCACCGGAATCTCCACGAACACGCGTACGTGATCAGGCGCCGACCGTACCAGGCGCGTGATCGTCTCGGCGTTCGTGGCCTTCACTTCCAGTGTGTCGATGGCGACCTGGCCCGCCGCACGGCGCGCGTGGCGCTCGTTGAACTCGAAGATCAGCTCGGCGTCGTGCCCCGGGTCCACGCCACCCAGCATGCTGATGAGCCAGGGCGCCGTGCCGCCCTCTTGCGGAAGATGCGCAGCGGCGGCACCCTCGAATTCATCGAGCCGGGCGGAGGGCACGATGAAGCGACCCAGCGCCCAGGCGTCGTCGCTTTTGCGATAGCCGGCATAGTTCCTTACTGCCGGGACCATGGCGAGCCCGGCAGGCGGGAACAGCCCGGCGTAGTCGATCAGGCCCGTCAGCAGGGCGCGGATGGTGGGGGATGGAGCGGTCATGAAGGAATACTACGGACGCGGGACGCGGGACGCGAGACGGGGATGTCATCCTGAGCGAAGCGAAGGATCTACTCGGCACGTTTCGGAGTTGGGCCAGCAGATCCTTCGCCGCTTCGCGGACTCAGGATGACACACCTCTCGACCACCTTGACCTCTCGACCTCGCGACTCGCCATGCTTACTCTCCACTCCCATGCTCGCCTCCCTCCCTGTCGCCCTCGACAGTCTCCGCACCAGTCCGCTCAGGACCTTGCTTTCCACGCTGGGCATCGTCATGGGCATGGCGTCGCTGGTGGCGGTGCTGTCCATTGGCGACGGGCTGGAGCGCTACGCGCGGAGCCAGATCGACCGCACCACCGACCTGCAGACCATCCTGGTGCAGCCAACGACGGCAGATCTCGTGGATGGCATCACGGTACCGAGGACGGATTTTGCCCGCTACGAGCTGGCGGATCTCGATGCGCTGCAGCACGTGCTCGGCAATGCAGCCGCGGCCACTATCATGGTGAACGGCGCCAGCCGGCTCGGCATTTCCGGATCTGATTCAGCGCGAGCGGCGATGGTGGTGGCGGCGTCGGCGGGGGCCGAGTTGCCGGGCGGAGCATCGTTGGACGCGGGACGCGGGCTGCGGGACGTGGATGTGAGAGATTCCGCGCGCGTGGCAGTCGTATCGCACAAGCTGGCCTTGCTGCTCTCGCCCGATTCGGCTCCGGGCGCCATCGGGCGGTCCCTTAACCTGGAAGGCACTCCGTTCACGGTTGTTGGTGTGGCTGCAGAGATGGATGGCCCTGCCAATCGGATGCTCGCGGCCATGGTGCCGTTTACGATGCGGGATGTGGCCCTGGCAAAAACCACCGAAGTGCGTGCGCCTAGACTGCTCATTCGCACCGCGAGCGTGGAAACGGTGGATTCGGTGCGCGAGGCCACCCGCCGCTGGGTGGCGGAGCGCGGCGGTGGCGCCGAAGTGCGGGCGCATCAGGGTGGCCGGCTGGCGCAGGTGCAGCAGGGGATCATGATCTTCAAGCTGGCGATGGGTGCCTTTGCCGGAATAGCCCTGCTGGTGGGTGGAATCGGCATCATGAACGTGCTGCTCGCGTCGGTCACCGAGCGCACCCGCGAGATCGGCATCCGGAAAGCGTCCGGCGCGAGGAATCGCGACGTGCTGTCACAATTCTTGTCGGAATCAGTCGCCATCTCAGCGGTGGGCAGCGTCCTCGGCGCCGCTCTGGGCCTGGGCGGCGCGTTCCTGGTAACGGCGCTCATGCGGCAGTATGCCAGCGCGGTGATCTACGCCGGCGTGAGCGTCAGCACACTGGTGATTGCGGCGCTGGTGTCCGTGATAACCGGGTTGGTGTTTGGATCGTATCCGGCATTGCGTGCGGCGCGGCTGTCTCCGATTGACGCAATCAGGCACGAATAGGATCCGGAGCGAATTGGTTTCGCCGTCGGCCCGTGTTGCAGCACACGGAAGGTCGGAACCTACTCTGGCTGAAGAAAAATGCCGATAGACTGTCTGTCGTAGGGCTCTTCGGTGCGCAGCTGCAATGATCCTGTGACGCTGTCGGTTTGGAACCCGGTGGCGGAGGCGATAAGCGTGACAACTGCGTCGAAAGGCGCTAGTCCGCCCATCAAGACGGTCCTTCCGAACGTCCCGTCGATTGTGCTGACGGTATCGACGCTCACCAGATGGGGCTCGCCGGGGGCCGGCATCCTGTTAGTGGGGTCAAGAGCGATTGTGACAACCGCTCCAGCTATCCCCTGGCCCTTATCGTCCATCACACGTCCAGTGACAATACCATAAGCGGGGGGTGGCTCAACGATCTCTTCTCCGCAACTTCCCGTGGCCAGCGCCAGAAAGGCGAATGGCAGGATTGCGCCCACTCTAGGGCGGCGCATCAAGCTGATTCCGGGACGACGGGGCATGCGGCGCACCTCCAAAGTACTCCGGCTGTCAGGATCGCTGGCTCGGACGAGCTGCATCATACGCAAAGCGCAACGACCGCGACAGTGCATTCAGATGAACCACGGAGCCACGGAGGCATCCATTCGCGTCGTGCCTTCCATAGCTCCGTGCCTCCGTGGTGAATGCTCGGACGCAGCGCTATTCGCTGAACGCGGTCTCCCGGTCCACCACCCCCGCCGCCCGTCCCGCCAGCGACAGAAACTCCGCCCGCAACCCGTCCATATCCTCACCCATGCCGCGCCGCGCCAGTTCGCGCACGTTGCCCCAGCTGGCGTCGCCCTTGAATTCGGAATCGCGCAGCAGCATGCCGAACTCGGCGACCGCCGCGGCGAAGGCAAAGTCGCCGTCGAGGCGACTATGCACCTGGTTGTTGGTGAGGCGGAGCGACAGCAGGCGGCTGTTGTCCGACGTGGGCGGCTTGTAGCGCAGCTTCACCGTGAGCCATTCGCTCTGGTGCCCGTCCACCGGGAAGCTCGGGCGCTGGTAACGGAGTGAGTCGGTGGTGATGAGCGCAAAGTCTTCATCCGAATCCACCGGCACCACTTCGTAGAGCGCGGTCACGCTGTGGCCCGCGCCGAGCTCGCCCGCGTCCTTGGTGTCATCATTGAAATCTTCCTTGGCCAGCAGCCGGTTCTCATAGCCGATGAGCCGGTAGGCCTTGACCCGCGACGGGTTGAACTCGACCTGGATCTTCACGTCCTTGGCGATGGTGAAGAGCGTACCGGTGAGCTCGGTGCCGAAGACCTTCTTCGCCTCGAGAATGTTGTCAATGTAGGCGTAGTTGCCGTTGCCCTTGTCGGCCAGCGCTTCCATGCGGCCGTCCTTGTAGTTGCCGGTGCCGAAGCCGAGGACGGTGAGGTAGGTCCCCTCCTTGCGGCGATCCTCGATCAGGCGGGTGAGCTCGCTGGTGCTGGAGACGCCCACGTTGAAGTCACCATCGGTGGCGAGGATCACCCGGTTGTTGCCCTGCGGCATGAAGTTGCGCCGGGCCACGTCATAGGCCAGGCGAATACCGGCGCCGCCCGCGGTTGAGCCACCGGCCTCGAGCCGGTCGATCGCCGAGAGAATGGTTTCCTTGTCACTGCCCGGCGTGGAGGGAAGCACCAGGCCTGCCTGCCCTGCGTAGACCACGATGGCCACGCGGTCTTCCTCACCCAGGTGGCGCACCAGCGTGTGGAACGCCTGCTTCACCAGCGGCAGCTTGTCCTCGCTCATCATCGAGCCTGAGACATCAACAAGAAAGACCAGGTTGCTGGGCGGGAGCTCGCGCGTCTGGTACCGCTTTCCCTGAATCCCGATCCGAACCAGCTGATGCCGCCGGTTCCACGGCGCCGGCGCCGCATCCGCCGCAATCGTGAAGGGATCCCGCCCTTCCGGCTCGGCGTAGTCGTAGCTGAAGTAGTTCACCAGCTCCTCGATCCGCACCGCGTCGGCCGGTGGACGCTGACCCTGCGTCAGGAAGCGCCGCACGTTACTGTAGGAGGCGCGGTCCACGTCAATGGAGAACGTGGAGAGCGGGTTGGTGAGCGCCGCGAGGAAGCGGTTGTCGGTGATGCGGGAATACTCTTCGGTGTTGAAGCGGTCGCGGCGTCGAGAGGCCGAGGGGTCGAGGGTGATGTAACTGCTCTGGGCGTTGCCGTACTGCGCTGTTTCATCGGGCCGGCCGCCGCGAATGCTCAGCGAATTGCCGCTTGGACTGGCAACGACGCCCGGTTGCAGCTCGACTTTCTGGTCGACATGGTCCACTGGCAGCGCGGCCGTATAGCTCCCGGCCACCCGCTGCCTGGTGACGACCTCATCTCGGGGCACCAGTGGCTGGGTGGTCGAGACCGTGAGATCGGGCAGCTCAGCGGTGGTGGCGGTCAACGTGAAATTGACTCGCGTCGTGTCGCCATCGCGCACGGCGATGCCGCTCTGTCGTACCGCGCGATACCCGATGAACGCCGCGCGCAACTCGTACGTGCCAGCATTCACGCTACTGATAATGTACTGGCCTCTGGGGTTGGTGAGTGCGGTGTACGCCGTGCCGATGATGGTGACGCTGGCATTGGCGATCGGGGAACCGGCCTCATCAACGACCGCGCCGGCCACTACGCCAGTGGGCGGATTGGCACGGGCCAACGGCAGGAATACGAGCGCGCCGGCCAGGGCGGCGACGCCAAGCTGCGGGCGGAACATGGTGCACCTCCGAGGGGTGGTCTGGGACGAACCGGAGATGCGTTGGGGAGAGATTTGAGCACAGGGGGGAGACAAGAGACGAGGGGCGAGAGTCGCGGGTCGCGAGTATGTCACCCTGAGCGAAGCGAAGGGGCCGAAACTTCCTGCTGAGTCATGGCCCCTTCGCTCGCGGTGCTCGCTCAGGGTGACAACAGACTAGCTTCGGCGCTCTCAGCTCTCAGCTCTCAGCTCTCAGCTCTCAGCCCTCAGCCCTCAGCCCTCAGCCCTCAGCCCTTAGCGCTCAGCCCTTAGCGCTCAGCTCCTCACAGGTCGTATCCGCCATGACCAGCAGCACGTATCCCGTGATCGCGCTGCCATCGCGCAGCGCTCGGCCCGAGAGAAAGGCCGGCACGCTACCGCCGCCGGAGCGCCGGAGCCGAGCCGCAAAATTGTGCACTGCACCACCATGCCGGAGCGCGTCGAACAGCTCGCGCTCTTCCCGCTCGTCCTCGAACAATCCGAATGTGGCGACGAAATCGAGTGCCTCGGTTTGTGACTGGCAGCCAAGGAGTTCGCTGATGACCTGGTTGGCCTGCTCCAGCATGCCGTCCGCGCCCATCCGGCAGAGCCCGCCCGGCGCGAGCTCCACCAGTTCGCGGTACTTCTCTTCCGAGCGCCGCAATGCCTGCTCGATCCGCCAGCGGACGACGGACGCCGCCTTGAGGTCCGCCACCTGCTTCCGGAGCGCCACGACTTCGTTGATGAGATCCTGCTTGG
>DASSHL010000295.1:0-6624 GCA_035692845.1 Gemmatimonadales bacterium | reverse complement strand
CCAGGGCGGGCTCGCGCTGGCCATCGCCTTCAACTACCTGATCGAGAACAACTCCTACTTTCCCGACATCATCTTCACCGCCGCGGTCGTGAGCGTGCTGCTGACCGACCTCGCCTCGGCGCGGCTGATGCAGAAGGTCGTCACCACGAGTCCGTATGAAACCCGAGCCTCGGGCGAACAGCGGCGCCCGGTGAGCCCGGAGCCCGAGCCGGCGCAGCCGGAGCCGGCGCCGGTCGGCGGGGAGGGCTGAGCGTGCGGCGCGTCATCATCCTCATCCTCCTGCTGGGGCTCATGCAGCTGATCGCGCTGGCCGCGCCCTTCGGCGGGGCGGAGCGCGCCATCCTGGTCTTCGGCTTCCTGATCCTGGCGGCCTACTCGGCTGGGGAACTGGCGGAAAATTTCCATCTCCCCAAGATCGTCGGCTACATGGTCGCCGGCGCGGTGTTCGGCCCGTTTGCGGGGCGGCTTATCCGCCCCGCAGAGGTCACGGCCCTGGATCCGGTTGGCGACCTTGCCATCGCGCTGATCGCGTTCCTCGCCGGCGCGGAGCTTGAATGGAGTGAGTTGAAGCGTCGCGGTGCGACGCTCGTCAAGCTCACGTCAACCGAGCTCGCTGTCTCCTTCGTGGCCATCGCTGCTGTGCTGCTGGCGCTTCGGCCCTACGTGCCGTTTCTTGCCGGCACCAACTGGACGGCGACCATCGCATTTACGATCGTCTTCGTCTCGATCGCCATCGTCCATTCGCCCGCAGCGACGATGGCGCTTCTCACCGAGACGCGCGCCAGCGGCCCGGTGGCGAAGAGCACGCTGGGCATTGTCCTGCTGGCCGACGTAGTGGTCGTGCTGCTTTTCAGCGGCGCCCTCGCGCTCGCGCGCGCGATGGTGCCGTCGGGTGCACGCGGTGTCGGGTCGCTCGGGTCGACCATCTGGGAAATCGGTGGGGCCTTTCCGGTCGGCCTGCTCATCGGCCTGGCCGTGGTGCTGTATCTCCGGCTCACCCAGGCCGATCTGTTCCTCTTTGCCATTCTCGCGACCTTCTTCGGCCTTGAAGTGGCGCGGCTGCTCCATGTGGAGCCGCTTCTCACGCTGCTGGTCGCCGGGTTCGTCACGCAGAACAGCTCTCGCCAGGGACGAGGCAAGATTCTCCGCGAGGCGATGGAGCGTTCGGCAGTCCCTGTATTCGTGGTCTTCTTTGCGCTGGCTGGCGCCAAGCTCGATGTGTCAGAGGTCGTACGGCTCTGGGCGATCGTCCTGCCAATCGTGCTGGTGCGCGCGGCTGGCCTCTGGTTCGGCTGCCGGCTCGGCGGCCGGTGGGCAGGCCTTGCGCCATCCGAGACGCGCTATCTGTGGCTCGGCCTGGTGGCGCAGGCAGGAGTCGCGATCGGATTGGTCGATGTTGCGAGCACCGTGTACCCGGCCGCCGGCGGCGACATGCGGACGATCCTGCTGGCCGTCATCGCCGTGGACCAGACGGTGGGGCCTGTGCTCTTCCGCCGGGCGCTGCAGACGGCGGGAGAAGTGGGCGGGGAGGGGGTGGGTGGGATCGAAATGCTTGAGTCGCAGGTCGCAGGTCGCACGTCACAGACTGGGTGACGTGCGACCCGTGACTTGTGACCCGGCGCCTACTCTGCTGGCGCGGTAAACTCGGTCGCTTCCGTAATCGTCGCGCTCGCGTCCGCCGTGGTGCCGGCCGCCGTGGTGACGACGATCGGAGTGGCTGGATCGGTGGTGAAGCTCACTCCGTCCGGTCCGGTGAAGGAAACATTGTAGCTGCCGGGGAGCAGGAAATCGAAGGTAGCGTCGAAGGTGCCGTCAGCATCCGCATCGGTGAGCGGCAGCGATTCGGTGCCCCCACCCGTCGTGGTCAGGACCGCGTTGAAGCCACCCAAGGTAACGGTGCCCGGGAGGACCACGTCCTGCCCCAATGTGAGCGAGGCGCGCACTTGTGCCGGTTCCGTGAATGTGGCGCCCTTGATGACCGGGTGCATGACCCACATGCCGGAGTTGCCGGCGGCCGCCCCAAAGCTCTGTGACACATCGAAGTCGAGGAGGAGCGTCTCAGTGCCACCATCCAGGGTGAGATCCTCGGTCGGCAAGTCCACCTTGAGGCCGCTTTCGGCGAGGCTCGGCATCTGCAGCTCCCCGGTCACGGTCGCGCCGGCCGGGAGCCCGGCATAATCGGGTGACGAGGCGTAGATGCTGGTGCCGCCTTCCGGATTTGCCACTTCCACGTAGCCACCGGTGATCACGAAGCGCAATTCAGTGTACGCGCCGTTGGCGATGTCCTTGCCATCGACCAGCGTGTGCGTCGAGTTGGCGAGATCGACGAGATTGACGGTCACGGGCGTGGTGGTGAGACTCACGTGGGACTCGTCCCCGGAGCCAACCAGATAGACCTCGGACACGGTGACGACGGCCGCATTGATGCCGCCGTCGGCGTCGGTCAGGTTGACCGTGAGCTGGGTGGTACCGTTTTCCGGTCCGGTGTTGTCGTCGTCCGAGCACGCGAGGGCAGGCAGCGCGATGGCGGCCAGCAGGACCGCCGCGCGGAATGTCTTGCGGTGCAACATGCGGAACCTTTCTTCTCAGTGAATACATGCGACGCCCGGCGATTGCCGGGCGTGTGCGATTCAAGGCACAATCAACCACGCCTTACAGTGCCGCCCCGGACTGCAACCCGCTGTGCGCTGAGTCACGCCGTTCGTCCTGAAACGGTTGTCCGCGAGGCAGTGTGACGGGCGCCGAGCGGGTAATGGCATCCACTCGTCACATTTCGCGGGCCCGCGTGTCATCTGTCGCCGATCTTCCGCCTCATCCTCATTGATCCCTCACTTGAGACCTTCGGAACAGCGGACCCATGACTGGTGTACGTGTGGTACTCGCGCGCGCTGCGGCGGGACGGATTCTCGGCACCGGCCTCGTGGTGGCGGCGCTCGATTTCTTCTATGTGCTGGTGCGGTGGGTGTGGCTGGAGCACGCGCTGACGGTGGAACAGCTGGCGCAGTCGATCGCCACCGGCGTGCTCGGCCGGGCGGCATTTGATGGTGGCGCGAGGACTGCCCTGCTGGGGCTGGTCCTGCACCTCACGATTGCGTGCGGCTGGACCCTGATTTTCTTCGTGGTGACGGCGCGTGTTCCGGTTTTGCGGTCACTGGTGGCGACGATGCGGGGACGGGTGCTTGCCGGCTTGGTGTGGGGGCCAATCGTGTGGTTGCTCATGGACTTCGTCGTGCTTCCGCTCAGCCTGGCCCGACCCACGCCTACCAGCTCGCCCACGTTCTACATCAATCTCCTGCAGCACGCGCTGATGATCGGGCTGCCGATGGCGTTGTTACTGGGTGGGGAACGGCATGAGCTGTGAGCTATGAGCTGTGAGCTATGAGTGGCATCTTCACTCAGCTCACAGCTCACAGCTCACAGCTCACGGCTCACAGCTCACAGCCCGCATCTCACCGCCGATTCCCCGATCCCCTCACGGCATCATCTTCCTCGAATCCCTGCGGACGGAAGAGCAGGTCAAACGCCAGGAACACCGTCTTGGAAAACGGGTAGAACAGCGCCGGGAGCAGCAGCATGAGCGCCGCGCCTCCCCACTGCAGCAAGCGCCAGGGCGGCGCCGGCCAGGTCCAGATCATGATGGCCAGTAGCAGCGCGGCGAACACGAGCTCGGACGCCACGATATTGAACATGTACGCCCCGACGACATAGCCATGCTCGCCACGCTCGAGGTGGATGCCGCAGGTGGGGCAAGCCTCGCGCATCCGGAACCAGCTGAGCCAGAGGCCGCCCCCGCCGCAGTTGGGACAGCGCAATCGTAGCGCGCGCCAGAAGGAGCGGGCCGCGCGCCGTGGCAGCGTCTGCGATGTCGTAAGCTGTTGCCCCATGCACGAAAGCTGGTGCCTGCGAGTCAGGATGCAAGCCGATGCACCCCCGCGCGGCCGGTCCCGAAGCCAAGGGTTGCTGAATCCATCCCAACCGGCCCAGATTCGGTAGCGTACCCCTGAACCGCGAAAACTGGATGCACGGTAGGTCCGTCAGTCCCGGGCCTCGCGTTCCTTAATTCCTGCGACGGAAGCCCCATGCCTCAGTCGGCTCCGCGTCTCTCGCTGAACGTCCGCCTGCCGCTCCTGATCGGTGGCGTGCTTCTCGTTGTGATCGTGATCTTCGGCGCGCTCAGCTACCGGGTCGCATCGCACGCCGCCTACACCGCCGCTTCGGAGCGGCTGGCCAGCGCGGCCAACCAGCTGGCTGCCGCCATATCGCAGCAGCTCGCCGGTGCCAAGGTCCAGCTGACCACCAGGGCTGGGAGCGCGGCTGTGCAGCGCTTCGCCGATGGCGACACGACGGCGGCTGCGGACGTCCGCAAGGAGCTGGCCGCCTTTGGGCGGGACTCCACGCCCGGCAACTCGGTCGAAATACGGGATACCGCCGGGACCATCCAGCTGAGTGTGCTCCCCACCACTCGAACCGACATCGCCGCGGCGGCGCTGGCCCCCCAGCCCCCCGATTCGGCTGCCCTGAGCCCGATCTTTTCCGATGGGCGCCTGGCATACTACGAGATGAGCGCGCCCATCCAGCGGCGCTCAGGTCGGCCCTGGCACCTGATCGTGCGGCGTGTCATCGATGCCGGGAGCGGCGCCCGCGCCATTGCGGCCATGCTGGGCAGCGACGCGCGCATCTACGTCGGGAATGCCGACGGGACGCTCTGGGCAGACATGAGCGCGCCGGCTGAGTCGGCGCTCATTCGTGATACCATCAGGAACGGCACCTATCGTCGTGCGGGGGCGCTCCGTCTCGGCGCGGTGGCCCGACCAGTCAATGCACCCTGGCTGATGGGCACTGAATTTTCCAATGCGGAAGTCATGAGCGGCTCCCGGCCGCTCATGCGCGAGATGGCGGGCATCGCGGCGCTGGTGCTGCTGGCCGGCACGGCGCTCGGGTGGATCATGAGTCGCCAGCTGACCCGGCCGCTGCTGCGGCTCACGCATGAGGCCGAACAGGTCGCGCGCAGCAACGGCGAGACGGAAGCCGTCGGCCGCACCGGCGACGAACTCACACGGCTCTCCGACGCGTTCGGCACGATGGTCTCGCGGGTGAAGGACGGCCAGGAACGCCTGCGGCTCTCCGAGAAGCAGTATCGCATGCTGTTCGACCTCAACCCCAGCCCGATGTGGGTCTTCGACCAGAAGACGCTCCAGTTCCTCGCGGTCAACGCAGCCGCGGTGACCAAGTACGGCTATTCCCACGATGAATTCACCCGCATGAGCATCCGGGATATTCGTCCGCCCCAGGATCTCGAGGCCCTCGACCAGGCGGTGCGAACTGACTTCAGCGCGCGGCAGGACGTTTCCAACTGGAGGCACATCACCCGGGACGGCACCGTCTTCGACGTCGAGATCCGGGGGCGGCCGGTGACCTTCCTCGGCGCCGAGGCGGAACTGGTGCTGGTCACCGATGTCTCGGAGCGGAATCGGCTCGAGTCGCGGCTCCGTCAGTCGCAGAAGATGGAGGCGGTGGGGCGGCTTGCGGGCGGAATCGCCCACGACTTCAACAACATCCTCTCTGCCGTGCTGGGATACTCGAATCTCGTGCTGGAAGACCTGCCTGAAGCCGACCCTCGCCGGCCGGATATCGAGGAAGTGCGCGATGCGGGCATGCGCGGCGCCGCGCTCACGCGGCAGCTACTGATGTTCAGCCGCCCTCAGGTGGCCGAGCGGCAAGTGCTCGACATCAACGGCGTCATCGCCGGCGTCCGGAAGATGCTCGAGCGCATCATCGGCGAGGATATCCGCATCGAGACCAAGCTTGATCCCCATGTTGGCCGCGTCCGCATGGACCCGGGTCACCTGGAGCAGATCGTCATGAACCTCGCCGTCAACGCTCGCGACGCGATGCCGGATGGCGGTCGGCTCAGCATCGAGACATCCGAGGTGGAACTCGACGAGCTGCACCATCGGGGGAACAAGCTGCTGCCGGCGGGCCGCTACGTAATGCTGGCCGTGAGCGATGTCGGCATCGGCATCCCCAAGGATCAGCAGGCCAGGATCTTCGAGCCGTTCTACACCACCAAGCCGCCGGGAGAAGGCACTGGCCTCGGCCTGTCCACGGTCTACGGCATTGTGCAGCAGAACGGAGGCTCGGTGCTGGTGTACAGCGAGCCCGGTCATGGGGCCACGTTCAAGGTCTACTTGCCGCGTGTGGATGCGTCCGTGACGCCCGCTGAGACCACGGCATCGGCGCCCGCGCTTGGCAGCGCGCGCGAAAGCATCCTCTTCGTGGAGGATGAGCCCTCGCTGCTCAAGGTCGGCTGCCAGATCCTGACGCGCGCGGGGTACACCGTCATCGGCATGCCGGGCCCGGAGGAGGCAATTGCCTACGCGGCGGAGCATGCCGGCGAGATTGACCTCATCGCCACCGACATGGTGATGCCTGGCCTGAGCGGCCGGGAGATGGTGGGCCGCATCCGGATGAAGCGTCCGGATGTGCGGGTGCTGTTCATGTCAGGATACACCGACGACGCCATCATGCAGCGCGGCGCCACCGAGCCCGGCACCGCCTTCCTGCAGAAGCCGTTCAGCGGCGAGGGACTTGCGCGGAAAGTCCGTGCGGTCCTCGATGGAGAGT
>DASSHL010000294.1:0-3340 GCA_035692845.1 Gemmatimonadales bacterium | reverse complement strand
GCCCCCATGGAGCCAGCGCGCGATACTCGCGCAAGGTCGTGAGCGGATCGGTCGGCGGGTGCATGGAGGGCGCGGTCATACGAGCTCAACCTCGGGCAGGGCAGGCCGGGCCGGCGGACGCAACAGGCCGCGCACGTCGCTCAGCAGCATTTCCCGGCCGATGGACGCGTCCGCTTCCTCGCTGCGCATTTCCTGCGCAACCTCGCGCTGGGAATCCTGCAGCTGCCGGAAGATATCTGCCCAGCGATCGAGCCCCTCGCGAATGGCCACTGTCCGGCCCACGGCCCAGCTCCGCCGGGCGCGGCCGCGCTGCGAGAACCGGGCAAAGCCGAGCCCGGCGCGATAGTGAAATTCCGCCCGCATCGTGGCCGGCAACCGCCACATCAGCCGGCCAAGTCCTGCGCGGATGCGCTCGAAGCCGAGCCGGTTCCCTTCACGCGATGCGATATCCATGAGCTCCACTTCAGCACCGGCTCGCACCAGCCGGTCGGGTGAGCGGGCAGCGACGTGTTCCAGCAGCAGGGCCGCGAGATCGCGGATGCCGAGCTCCAGGAGAATGCGGCCCAGGCCGACCAGCATCTGCAGCCGCTCGGCCACGGACCGGGTGGCGCGAGTGGCCTGGACCATGGCACGAATGGCGTCGTCGGGCTGGCCGGCGGCACTGGAGAGCGCGCCGAGGTCGGCGTGGATGAGCGGGACCAGCGGCGCGAGCACGGGATCGTCCTGGCACTCGCCAAGGAGCGCGCGAAGCTCGCGGTCCAGCCCGTCGGTTGCTCCCTCGAGCCGGCGCACTGAGATGCCGCCGAGCCGCGCGCGGAACTGCGCCAGGCGGTCACCAGTGATCCGGGCGCTTTCGGAAGCGGCGTGGTAGGCATCGGTGGCGAGGTGCAGCCGGGCCAGCTGGCGGTTCACCCGGCCCACGTCCAGGGCCAGCGAGGTGAAATCCCGCGGAGGGATGTCGCCAGCCCAGGTGCGCGCCGCCAACCGAAGCGCTTCCAGCGCCATGTCGAGCCGGCCTTCGCGCTCCAGCCAGCCGGCGTAACGGAGGAGGGTGCGCCGGAGCGCGCCAAGCTCGACGTCGTCAGCCGGCAGGGCAGCGAGCACGAAGCGCAGGTGGGCGCACTCCGCCACGGTCGTGGGCAGGTCATCCACGAACCGCGCGGTGCTGAGTCGCTGCAGCTCGAGCGCCGCATCCGCGTGGGTGGCCGCGTCGAGTGTCCGCGCCACCAGCCGCATGACCAGATAGGCGCCCAGCGCCGTGACGCGAAGGTGCTCTTCCCCACTGGCAGCTGCGAACTGGGCATTGGCCTGAAACATGGCATGCAGTGCATCGTGCCCTTGATCGAGCGCCGGATCGAGCAGGCTGATTTCCACGTGACGGCTGGCTCCTGGGTCGGACGCGGGACCCGAGACTCGAGACTTGCTTGCACCGCAGCTCGCGTCCCGTGTCCAGAGTCCAGCTAACATGCCCCTGCATCCGAGTGCGGGCAAGTAGCGCGCATGTTATGGACCCGTTGCGCAGAATCCGGATGATGGATACCACGGCTGGCATGCGAAGTTGTCGTCATGCGCAACGGTATGTCGATCATGGAAGTGCTGGTGGTGGTGGTGGTCGTGGGGCTGCTGCTCCTCATCACCCTGCCCCGGCTCGAGCGCCCGCTCGCCAGCGTCACGGTGGAGTCGGAAGTGCAGCGCCTGGCCCGCGCCCACATGCGGGCCCGCATGATCGCGACGACGCGGAGCCGGATCGCCGTGCTTCACATCCGGCCCGACAGCCTCACGATCGGGCTGGTGGAGCGTGGCGATACGGTAGCGTGGTGGAGCGAGCCCGGTCCAGCCACGCGCAATGTGACGCTCACCGGTCCCTCACACAGCGTGCTGGTTACGCCCACCGCGCTCGGGCTCGGCGTATCGAACGGCACATGGACGGTGACGTACCGGGGCGTGACCCGGTCGGTCGTACTATCGCGGCTGGGCCGGCTACGAATTGTGCGGTGACGCGGCGTGCAGGGGAAAAGGGATGGCTTTGCCCCTAGATGCCGCGCCCGGCGTTCTCGATCCCGTACCGCCGAATCTTGTTCAGCAGCGTCGAGCGCGAAATTCCGAGCAGCAGCGCGGCCTGCCGTCGGTTACCGCCCGTATGCTCCAGCGCGCGTACCAGGTGCCGGCGCTCGGCGCTGTCCAGCGAGTCGGGCGGGGTGGTGATGCCTGGCGCCACCGCGCGACGAAGCGCGCTCACGTCGAGGCCCGGCAGCGACAGGTCCAGCACCAGCACGTCAAACCCTGGCGTCGCATCCTCGGGGCCCGCCACCAGCGCCTCCACCGCTGCGGAGCCGGTCCGTTCCGCGATGGTCACGTGGCCCGCGGCACGGAACATGGCGGCGAGCGCACGGCGCCGGCGGTCGTCGCCGTCGAGCAGGAGCACATGCTGCGCATCGGTCATGCGCGCAAACTAGCACGCCCATCGGGCCCGAGCTATCGGTTGTCAGGACCCGACGATAAGTTTGCCCGTCATGGCCATTCACGACCTGAAACAGCTCGCCCTGGGCGAGCGGCTCCAGCATGCCTTCCTCGTGTGGGATGTCCAGACCCGCTCCTACGGTGGCGACAAGGAGTGCACCGTCCTCACCCTCAGCAACGCGAGCGGCCGCATCGAGTCCGCGCCCTTCTGGGGCGCCGACCAGCAGCGCGTCGCCGGCATTGCCAAGGGGCTCGTGGCGCAGGTGATCGGCGAGGTGACCGAGTACCGAGGCAAGCAACAGCTCTGCGTCACTTCGATCCGCGTCCTGCCGGAAGGTCAGGTGGACCTGGCCGAGCTGCTGCCCTCGGTGGGCAACACCGACCAGTACTGGCGCAAGCTCGACGAATGGCGCCAGGCCATGCGCGGACCCCGCCTGCGGACGGTGCTCGGTCTCTTCTTTGATGACGAGGAGTTCCGCCAGCGCTTCGAGCAGTGTCCCGCGAGCCCGGTGGGCCATCACGCCGAGCTGGGCGGCCTGCTCAAGCACGTGGCTGAGGTGGCCGCCATCGGCCGCACCATCGCCAGGGTTTCCAGGGGCGACGAAGACCTGGTGCTGGCTGGCGCGCTGCTGCACGACATCGGCAAGCTGGAGTGCTATCGCTGGAACGGTGTCTTCGACTACACCGACGTGGGCCGGCTTTGCGGACACGTGGTCCTGGGCTCGCTCATGTTCGACCGGCGGCTCCGCGAATGCACGCCCGCACCATGCCTCGACGGCGAGGCCGACCTGATCCAGCACATGATCCTCTCGCATCACGGCAAGGAAGAGTACGGCGCGGCCGTCCGGCCGATGACGCTGGAAGCGGAAATCCTCCACTA
>DASSHL010000293.1:0-3029 GCA_035692845.1 Gemmatimonadales bacterium | reverse complement strand
GTCCCGGCTCCACGCCGCGGCCGCGTGCCCATTGCGCAACCGGCATGCGGCGGCGTCCGGCCGGCTGTACCTCGGCGATATCCACCGCGCCTGACGCCGCGGCAATCACCAGCCGCTCGCCGGCATCAAGCACGGTGCCGGCAGCGCCGCTCGCTGGCGTGGTACGAGCGCCGAAGAGTTTCATGTCGGTGCCGTCCAGTGTGGTCCATGCGCCGGGCACGGGGTCGAAGGCACGGATGCGCCGGGCCACGCTGGCGGCGTCCTGCGTCCAGTCGATTCGCGCGGTCTCGCGTGTCACCTTCGGCGCGAAGGTAGCGTGCGCGGCATCCTGCGGCTCGGGCGCTGCCTGGCCACGCACCAGGTCATTGAGTGTTTCGAGCAGCGCCTGGGTGCCAAGCTCTGCCAGGCGCGCCGTCAGCGAGCCACCGGTATCGTCGGCCGCCACCGGCGTCGGCACCCGGAGGTAGACGGGACCCGAATCCATTCCCGCGTCCATGCACATGATGCTCACGCCGGTTTCGGCGTCCCCATTGGCGATGGCCCACTGGATTGGCGCTGCACCGCGCAACTTCGGCAGCAGTGACGCGTGGACGTTGACCAGGCCAAGGCGCGGCAGTGCCAGCACCTCGGGGCGGAGGATGTGGCCGTAGGCCACCACGACGCCCAGGTCGGGTTCCAGCCGGCGGAGCGCGGCGACGAAGAGATCGCCCACAGGCCGCTCGGGCTGCAGGACCGGCACGCCGGCATCGACGGCAGAGAGCTTGACGGGGGGTGGGACGAGCGCACTGCGGGAACGACCCTGCGGACGATCCGGCTGGGTCACCACGCCAACGACATCGTGGCCGGCGCGGAGCAGGGCTCGAAGGGACGCATCGGCAAAGTCCGGCGTCCCGAAGAAGATGATTCGCATCACTCCCGGGCGGACGATTCGGCCGCCACCTCCTTGATGTACGACGGATCATCCTGGTGCCGCTTCTTCCAGCGGGAGAGCAGCATCCGCCGCTTCATCGGGCCGAGGTGGTCGAGAAAGAGCACGCCGTCGAGGTGGTCGATCTCATGCTGGATGGCGCGAGCCAGCAGGCCGGTGGCTTCGATGCGATAAGGATTGCCCTCCTGATCCAGCGCCTCGAGCGTCACGGCCGCGGGACGGGTGACGTCGGCGAAGATGTCGGGAATGGAGAGGCATCCCTCTTCCTGGGTGGCCCGGCCGTCGCTCTCGACGATCTTCGGGTTGACCAGCGCGATGCGGGTCCCGTCCGCATCCACCACGGCCACGCGCCGATCCACACCCACCTGGTTGGCGGCAAGGCCCACGCCCCGCGCGGCGTCCATGGTGGCAAACAGGTCGGCGATGAACTCCCGGATCTCGTCGGTTATCTCGGGCACTTCGTCGCTCCGCTGGCGGAGCACCGGCGAGCCCAGCAGGTGCAGCTTGAGCACGGTCATCAGCGCCGCCCCGGTGTGGGGCCTCCGATGCGCACGATGCGGGAGCGCTCCACGATAAGCTGCGATGTGCCGGACTCGATGGTGACCAGCGATTCGGTCACGCCATTCGATTCCACGTCCTTGATCTCCTTCACCTTGCCGACGATTCCGCCGGCTGTCATCACTTCGTCATTCCGCTTGAGCTGCGCCAGGAGTGCAGCGTGATCCTTCCGCGCCTTTCCCTGCGGGCGCAGGATCAGGAAGTAGAAGATGGCGCCGATCGCCACCACCTGCAGCAGCAGCATCATCAGTCCGCCGCCGCTGCCGCCCGCCGGCTGCTGCAATGCAAGGAGCAGGAAATGCGTCACGTGGTTCCCCGTTGGTGATGGCGTCCGAGCCAGCTGTCGCTCCAGCTGCCGAACGTCCCATCAAGAATGTGAGCCCGTGCCTGTTCCGCGAGCCGGATCAGGAAGCGGATGTTGTGCAGCGACACCAGGCGGAGGCCCAGGATCTCGCCGCCGACGAACAGGTGGCGCAGGTACGCCCGCGAGACCGTGCGGCAGGTCTCGCAATCGCATTCGGCATCGAGCGGGACGTCGCTCAGCCGGTTGGCCGCGGCCCGCACGTTGACCCGCCCCGAGGAGGTCCAGGCGGTGCCGTGCCGTCCATTGCGCGTGGCCGCGACGCAGTCGAACAGGTCCACGCCGCGCGCAATCCCCTCGATGAGATCCGCGGGAAAGCCGACACCCATAAGATAACGGGGCGTGCTTTGCGGCAGCGACGGCTCCAGTTCCTCCAGGACACGCCGCATGACCGGCTTGGGCTCGCCAACCGAGAGCCCCCCGACGGCGATTCCCATCCAGTCGCCCGTGGCGAGGATGCCGCGCAGCGACGCGGCCCGAAGGTCCGCATGCGTCCCGCCCTGGATGATGGGCCAGAGCGTCTGGCGAGGCTCCGTCACATCCCGCGCCAGTTGGGCATGGTGCGCGGCGCCGCGCGCCAGCCAGCGCAGGCTGCGCTCCATCCCTTCCCGGGCCAGTGCATGCTCGGCCTGGCCCGGCACCACATGATCAAACTGCATCGCGATATCAGCGCCCAGGGTCCACTGGATCTCCATGGAGCGCTCGGGCGTGATGGTGCGATACGAGCCATCCACATGGCTCTGGAACGCCACGCCTTCCTCGGAAATGGTGCGGAGGGTCTCCAGCGAGAAGACCTGGAACCCGCCCGAGTCGGTGAGCATGGGGCCGTTCCAGTGGGTGAAGCGCTGCAGCCCACCCAGGGCCGCAATGACCTCTTCACCCGGCCGGAGGTGCAGGTGATAGGTGTTGCCAAGGATGATCTCGGCGCCCGCCGCACGGACTTCATCGGGATGGAGACCGCGCACGGTGCCATGCGTGCCCACCGGCATGAACGCCGGTGTGCGAACGGTGCCATGCGGCAGCGTCAGCGTTCCCGCACGCGCGGCGCCGTCCGATCGCTCCAGGGTAAAGTTGAATGCGCTCACAGGATGAGCATCGCGTCGCCGTACGAATAGAAGCGATAGCGCTGGTTCACCGCGTGGCGATAGGCGGCCATCATCAGCTCGTAGCCCGCGAACGCCG
>DASSHL010000292.1:0-2065 GCA_035692845.1 Gemmatimonadales bacterium | reverse complement strand
GCTGACCTGCTGCCGCTCACCGCCGACCGGCGCGAAGAGCTCCGCTGGCAGCTCTCGGCGATGCTGGCGCGCGTCACCGGACGGCTCACGCTCTCGCTCTCGACCGATGCCGACGGGGCAGGAGACACGGTGAATCCGGCTCACGCCGTGCTGGAACTGTTTCGCCAGCAGCAGGGCGAGCAGTCGCTCGGCTACGGGCAGCTGCACGACTCCTTGGGCGAACCGTGCTCTGCCGTCCCGCGCCTCAACTCCTCCTTCGACACACGGGGCATCTGGCTCTCCGTGATTGCCGGCGGCAAGGGCGACTACCGTGATGGTGAACGGCTGGTCCGCTCAGCGTGGCCGCTGCTCGATGCCGGCCTCACGGCGGCGGCGGCGCGCGCGGGAACCAGCTTCACCGCCTGGCATGGTTTCGTGCCGGCGGCAGCCGGGCGGCTCGATCCGCGCCAGAGCACCTATCCCATTTCTGCCACGTCGCTCGAGCTGCTCTCCTCCTGCCCGCTGGCGTGGTTCTATCACTACGGCCTTGGCCTCCGGCCGCCCGACGCGCAGGAGTACGACAGCGAATGCTGGCTCACTCCGCTCCAGCGCGGCTCGCTCCTGCACAGCGTCTATGAGCGGCTCGCGCGGGACTACAAGGGGCGCCAGCAGGCGCTGCTGGACGATGCTGCGCGGATGGCCGCGCTTGCCATCGCTGACGCGGTCCTCGCAGAGTACCGCGATGCAGTGATTCCGCCGAGCGTGGCGGTGTACGAGACCGAGGCACGGGAGATACGCGCGTCGGCGCTTGCCTTTCTCGAGGGAGAACGGAAGCACGCGCTGGAAGGCCGCACCAGCTGGGTCGATTTCGAGCTGCCCTTCCCGCGAAGGGCCCACGTGCGATTTCCCGTGGGCCGGGGATCCATTCCAGTCAAGGGATTCATTGACCGGGTGGATAGCACGCGCGATGGCAGGCTCGTGGTCATTGACTACAAGACCGGCAGTCCCAACCGCTACCAGAAGGACCGGCGCGCGGGCCCGTTCCAGGGCGGACGACACTTGCAGCCGGCCATTTACGCGGCGGCTGCGCAGCAGGAACTGGACGGCGAGGTGGCCCGGTTCGAGTACCGCTTCCCCACCGAGCGCGGCGAGAATAACGACGTGCGCTACGACGCCGGCGAGCTTGGCGCAGCCGCCGCCATCGTGGCGGGACTCATGCGTTACGTGGAGCAGGGCGAGTTTCCGCCCACCGATGATGTGCATGATTGCACCTACTGCGACTACGCGCCGGTGTGCCGAGCCTCGACCGACGGCCGCAACACCTCATCGCCGCGGGCCGCATGGGCGGGGCTGCACGGTGAGTCGCTGGAACAGTATCGCGACATGATCGCGCGGCGGGGCGGCGAGTCATGAAGCAGCTGCCCCCACCCGACCAGCCGGATCGCGACCGCATCGAGCAGGACCTCGACACCAATTTCCTGGTTGAGGCGGGGGCAGGTTCCGGAAAGACCAAGGGGTTGGTGGACCGGATGCTCGGGCTCATCGCCCGCGGCACCGCCGCTGAGCAGATCGCGGCAGTCACCTTCACGCGGAAGGCGGCTGCTGAACTCCGCGAGCGGTTCGAGGAGGAGCTCGATAAGCGTGGCCTGCCTGGGCGGGACCAGGCTTTCATCGGAACAATTCACGCCTTCTGCGGGCGATTGCTGCGCGAGCATCCGCTCGAGGCCGGCCTCGATCCCTCCTTCCAGGAACTGGACGAAGAAGGATGGCCGGTGCTGGTGCAGAATTTCTGGCGTCGCTGGCTCGAGCGGCTCCGCACGCAGGACGATGCCCTGCTGCGGTCGGTCATCCAGCTGGGCATCGATCCGCGCGACCTGGCCGGAGGCTTCGCGACGCTGGTCACCTATCCCGATGTCACGTTCCCATCCAGTGTCGTCGCGCCACCGGATCCCTCAGCGTGCCGCCGGCGCCTGGTCGAGCTGCTCACGAGAAGCAGCGGGATGCTTCCGGAGGAGGAGCCGGAGAACGGCTATGACAACCTGCAGCGCACCTGCCGCCGGCTGCGCTTCTGGCAGCGCACGCAGGA
>DASSHL010000291.1:0-3465 GCA_035692845.1 Gemmatimonadales bacterium | reverse complement strand
TGGCGAGCAGTTGCCGCCGTCACTTCACCCGATGTCACATTGGCTTTATGAAACCTTGGAAAGCCAGAGCCCGGAAAAGTTAACGGGCGAGACCCCGAAGTCAAGCCACCCCTGTTACTTCGCCGTGCCGGCCTCGGCGCTGCCGGAACAGTCCACCAGGAATCGCACCCGGGCCATGCCGCCGGGGTTCAGATCCACCGCCCGGGCTTCGGGCGCCCTGCACTCGGCCGGGAGGTTGGTCAGCTGGAGCGCCACCAGGCCGGGCGTGAGCCCGCTCAGGGTCCAGACCCCGCGGTCGTCACTCGTGGCGGTCTTGTCGCCTTGGTTGGCCACCACCTTGATGCCTCCCATGACCCCGAATTCCTTGGACAGCACTCGGCCGGTGACGGCTCCAACCGCAGGAGCCGGCACTTCCGGGTCACCCGACGGGCCAGTGCCGGGCTCGGCGAGGCTGCTGCACGCGGTGAGGGCCAGCAGGGCGACGGGCAGGGTGAGGGTTCGCATGGGAAGTCCTGGGGTTGGAGGTCATGGGTCGCGGGTCGCGGGTCGCAGGCGTCCGGACCGGGTGGCTCGACGAAGGCACGACCGCACCGGGGTGGCGTGGGGTGGTATCGGTCCTGTCGGAGTCGAGCCACCCGGTCCGGACGCCTTGAAAAGCCTGCTCGCCAGATGCCGAGTCACACCAACCTGAGTCAGGAACCCGCAGGCGGCAAGCTGCTCCACCTGATCCGGTATTTCGCGAGCTCGCGCTGGCCGTCCTCGCGTTCCTCGGAGACCAGTACCGTGTCTCTGAGGAATTGCAGAACCCGGAGCTCCCCCGAACGCTTCGGCAGCGTCAGCGTGCCAATCGGGAGGCCCTTGGCGGAGACCGCCGCCCAGCGTCCCTCGGTCACCCCGTCCACCTGGGTGAGAAACCAGAATCGCCCGTTCGACCCCAGCTTAAAGGTCTTGTAGTTGGGCCTGACGCCGCCGGACGGCTCGGGTGCCGAGGTGCCCGAGCCGAATTCGGGTATCGCGGCGACAGCAGAAACGCCGCCCTCCGCCTTGTCCAGGCTCTCCTGGACTCTGACGATCCGGCTGAGCGCCCCGCCCGGTGCGTAGACGCGAACTTCCATGCGCTGGCCATCGGTCACGAACAGGGAATCGGCGCGGAACTGGAAGGACGGGTCGAGGTCGTACTGGCCGTAGTATGATGTGGGCAGAGCGGAATACTCGGTGATCGTGTCACCGGCCTTGTCCAGCAACTCGAAGCGGGCCGCCGGATGGTCCTCTGCCGCGCCCCGCACCGGCAGGCCGCGCACGAGTGCGTGGAGCGACGACGAACAGGCGCCGGGGTACACGGGCTGGACGGTCGCGAACTGCCGGACGACAACCCGGTGCGCGACGTCGTATATCGTCGCCATCCTCCGTCCATCATCCACCAGCAGCAGCGTATCGCCGGCGCCAGCGCAGATGCTCCGCAGATCGCGGAACTCCCCGGGCCCATCCCCTCGCCGACCTATGACATCAACCAGCGAGCCGTCGTCCCTGAAAAGGAACAGCCGGACCTTGTCGCCGACTACGAGCGAGTGGTCGGAGAGCCGAGCCACCGGAATCCAATACTCACCGCTGAGCGCTGGCGTTCCAGCAGGTGCATCCACACCGAAGATCACCAGGGCGCTGTCGGCCAGCGCACCGTGCGCCGGCCAGGATTTCACCGGCGGTAGCAGCGAAATCGCGATCCCGGCGCTATCCCGCTCCTTTATTGTCGCTGCTCGGCCGGAATCAGAACATGCGGTGAGCACGAGCGGCAACACTGCGAAGAATGGGCTGACGGTGAGCCGGCGCACGGGATCGCTCCTCCGGTCCGAGAGACCAAGTTGGCGTCAACTCTCCTGATATAGCACCGGATGATGCCGCACGCCACAAAAAAAGGGCGGCCATTCGGCCGCCCGTGTGTCATTCCGACCGCGCAGTAGGTGCAAAGCCATGGCTTTGCCCCTACTGCGCGCCCAATCACCACCGATAATGCGAGAACGCGCGGTTGGCCTCGGCCATCCGGTGCGTATCATCCTTCTTCTTGATGGTGTTGCCTTCGCCCTTGGACGCCAGGATCAGCTCGGCGGCAAGCCGCTCCGACATGGTCTTCTCGGTGCGCGCACGCGAGAAGGAGATCAGCCAGCGCATGGCCAGCGCGGTCCGGCGCTCGGGCCGCACTTCCACCGGCACCTGCAGTGATGCACCACCGACACGGCGGCTCTTCACTTCCACGGCGGGCTTGGCGTTGTTGACCGCCTGCTTGAAGACCGCGACACCGGCCTGGCCGGTCCGCTCTTCAATCATGTCCATGGCATCGTAGAAGATGCTCTCGGCGGTGCTCTTCTTGCCGTCATACATCAGGTTGCTGACGAACTTGGACACCGTCTGGCTGTCGAAGCGGGGATCCGGTGGGACCAGGCGCTTGACCGCCTTGTTGCGCCGGCTCACTTGGCCGCCTTGGGCCGCTTGGCCCCGTACTTGGAACGGCTGCGCTTCCGGTCATTGACCCCAGCCGAGTCGAGCGCGCCCCGCACGATGTGATAGCGAACGCCGGGCAGGTCCTTCACGCGGCCTCCGCGAATCAGCACGATCGAGTGCTCCTGCAGGTTGTGGCCTTCGCCGGGAATGTACGCGGTCACTTCGAACCCGTTGGTGAGCCGGACTCGGGCCACCTTGCGGAGCGCCGAGTTGGGCTTCTTGGGTGTCGTGGTGTAGACCCGCGTGCAGACGCCGCGCTTCAGGGGATTCCCCTTGAGCGCCGGTGACTTGTCCTTGGCCTCGGCAGGCTTGCGGCCGTGCCGGATGAGCTGATTGATGGTCGGCATATCCCTGCTTCGGTGCTTGACTTGGCCCCGGCCTGTTCCGGGACAGACTGGGAAGATTAGCGCCGAGACGGGGTTAGGTCAAGACGGGGCGCGGGTTGACCGTTGACCGTCGACCAACCTGCTCGCCCTGCCCTACTCCACCTGCGTGTACCAGCCCGATTCGTTCGCAATCACCGCGCCCAGCCCATCCGGCCTGATACCTGCGCGGCGCGGGGTTCCCCCGGTGCTGATCGTCGCAAGCACTTCGAAGGTATTCGCATCCAGCAGGATCGCCGTTCCCTGGAAGGAACAGGTCGCGAGCAGCTGGCGCCCGTCGGGGCCGGCGACGAGATCATAGATGGAGCACGGCACGTCGACCGTCGTTATTGCGCCACTGGCCAGGTCCACGATGCCAAGCTGTCCACCCTCTCCGCCAACGAACAGCTTGTTGCCGGCGATGGCCAGGGCCGTGGCCTGAGCCGCCGGATGGGTGAAGGTGCGAGTCGTGCCCGTCTCAACATTGATCTCGTTCACGATTCCCTGGCCCGACGTATACACGAGCGGTTGTGAGGGATGCGCGAGGACGTGAGTGACGGATGCGCCCGTCGGGTAGCTTCGCAGGAGACTCATCGTGGACGTGGCG
>DASSHL010000290.1:0-5566 GCA_035692845.1 Gemmatimonadales bacterium | reverse complement strand
GTGGTCGGGCTGGAGGAATCCGAGGACCACCAGCACGGCGCCCGCGGCGGCAAAGACCCGGCCCGAAAAGGCATGAGTGCGTCGCCAGACGGTGTCGCTGGTCAGCGTCCAGGGCGTCCGGATGCCCATGAACCAGTTGGGCTGCATGCGCGGCATCAGGAAGCCCAGCAGGACGAGCAGCAGTCCCACGCCTACCAGCGCCACGCCAGCAATCGAGATAGGCCATCCCAGGTTGTAGCCGAGCATGGCCACCTGGATACCGGCCAGGAAAAGCATCACCGCATTGCCCAGCGTCCACCAGATCCCGCCGTGCAGCAGCCCTTCCTTCCGGGGATCGGCGTGCGGGAGGAAGGCAAAGACGGCGCCCAGCACCGCACCGAGGAGTGGCAGGAAGAGCGCCGCGAAGGTGCGGCCCATCGTGCCGTCGGGCCGGCCAGCCACGTCCCAGTGCGACGTAACCCTCGCCGGAAGGTGCGGCAGGGCCCACAGGCTGAAGGCCAGCGCTGCAAGCAGCAGCGCGTAGCCTGGCATCAGTCGTCGCACGGAACGGCTCCTTGGGGGCGATGATGGAAAATGTGCTGCCGGTGCGCCGGAGGGAACCGCATTGACAGCCGTTCCTCGGCCTGCGCACCTTTAGCGCATGCCAGGCACCGTGACCCCGGACCGCGAGCGGCAGATCCGGCGCGTTCTGCTCGTGATCCTTGGTGCGAATCTCGTCGTGGTGGCGCTGAAGGCCGTGGTGGGCCTTGCCACCCATTCGCTGGCGGTCCTGGGCGACCTCATTCAGGCAGCGCTCGACGCAGTCAATAACGGCCTGGGCCTGGCCATCATGGCGATCGCCAGCAAGGGGCCCGACGCCGAGCATCCTTACGGGCATGCCAAGTTTGAGACCCTCGGCGCGCTGCTGATCGTGGTATTCCTGTCGGTGTCCATCTTCGAGCTGTTGCGGGGCGCCGTGGCGCGCCTCATCGCAGGCTCGGCGCCGCCAGCCGTCGCGGTCAGCAGTCTGGTCCTGATGACCGTTACGCTGGTCGTGAACGTGATCGTGACAGTGCTCGAAAGCCGGGCAGGACGGCGGCTTGGCAGTGAGCTCCTGCTGGCCGACGCGGTTCACACCCGTGTCGACGTCCTCATCACCGTGGCCGTGCTGGGCGGGCTGGTGCTGAGCCGGATGGGTCATGGCTGGGCCGATCCCGTGCTCGCCATCGTCGTGGCTGTCATGGTCGGCCGGGCCGGGTTTGCCATCGTGCGACGCGCCCTTCCTACGCTGGTTGATGAGCGCGCATACGATGCCCAGACCATCCGGCGCGAAGCCGAGCGGGTGCCAGGAGTGCAGGCGGCGTATTCGATACGGTCGCGGGCAGCGGCCAATACTCTATTCGCGGAGTTGACCATCGCCGTGGACGGCCGGTCCGATGTCACCTGCGCCCATGGCATCGCCGATGCCGTGGAAGGCCGTCTGCGCGAGGCGCTCCAGCTGCAGGAAGTCGTCGTCCACGTGGAACCATGCTGAAAGGCACCGAGACCCGTCGCACCCGCGCCCGGCGCCCTCCGCCGTCGCTCAAGCAGCAATATCACGAGTACGTGCTGCAGCGTATCGAGACCTACAAGAATTCGCTGGGCCGCGACCGGCTTCTCGAAATCGGCGGCGAGGCGGCGAGCGAAATGCAGGATGCATTCTCCGGCCAGTTCCTGCTCACGGAAGTGCTGATGCAGGAGGCTGTGGACAAGCTGATCATGAAGCGCCTGCGCCTGCCCACGTTCAACAAGTGGAAACAGCAGCACGGCCAGCGGCGGCGGGCGCAGCGGGAACCAACCCACTGGGGCCTGGAACCTGACTGCGCCCTTGCGGCACTGCTGCCAAGAATCGAGCCGGAGGACGTGGTGCTTGTCGCCGGCGCCGGCGCCGCACCAGCCGCCTATCTCCTGGCCGCCTACGATGCGCTCGTCACCTACATTGCCGGAGACCTGGGCAGCGTCGACAAGGTGGAAGCCGGTCTTGCCGGCGAGGCACTCGCCGGCACCGCCGAATGCTACTTCGTCCAGCCGGGATGCTGGATGCCCGCTTTCCCTGCCGCGCTTGACCTGCTGGTGCTGGACGCCGCGTCGCTGGGCAGCGTGGATGCCGGGGATCGTGCCGTCTTCATTCGCCAGCTACAGGCGCTCACCGGTGCCGGTGGCGTGCACCTGATCCTTCCGGGCAAGAGTGGCATGGCGCCGGAAGCCGTCCTCGGCTGGTACGATGGCTGGCAGCGCGACCAACTCGCCCGGAGCCGGCGGCGTGGGGCTGCCCGGCCCAGCAGTGGCGTCGTCCTCACCAAGCCCGATTCCCCCGATGGCGCGGAGGCGGGCGCGGAGGCCTGAGAGCATGCCGACCCTGACCCTCAATGGTGCCGCCGTCAGCTTCAGCGACGGCGCGACCATTCTCGAAGCCGCCCGCGCCGCCGGGCAGGGCATTCCCACGTTGTGCTGGTATCCCAAGCTCCCCGTCGTCGGTAACTGTCGCATCTGTCTTGTCGCCGTCGAGGGCCAGCCCAAGCTGGTCCCGGCGTGCGCGACGAAGGCCGCCGATGGCATGGTCGTCGCCACCGAGACGGAACCGGTGCGCACGGCGCGACGCGGTGTGCTCGAGCTGCTGCTGGAACGTTATCCTGGCGAGCATCTGCTCAATGGCGGCCGCCAGGCACCGCACAACGAGTTCGAGCGCTACGTGGTGCAGTATGACGCGCGGGTGCGGCCGCCGGCCGCGCATGAGTTGCCGCTCCGGGCCGGCGACGAGCGCCCGGGCGACGCCATGATCCGGCATGACATGTCACACTGCATCCTGTGCACCCGGTGCGTGCGCGCCTGTGCCGACATCCAGGAAGTTGGCGTCCTCGACGTTGCCGATCGCGGTTCGGGTGCGCAGATCATCGTCGGCGGCGACGGCGATCCCGACCACGCCAGCTGCACCTGGTGCGGCGAGTGCGTCCGGGTCTGCCCCACTGATGCCATCTTCGAGTTCATCCCGCGCGACCGTTTCGGCCAGGAGGCATTGCGTGCGCCTGACCGGGTGGTGCGCTCGGTCTGTCCCTACTGCGCCGTCGGCTGCCAGGTGGACCTGCACGTGAAGGACGATGCGCTCATGCGCGTCACGTCGCCGTGGATCGAGGAGAACACTCCCAACCAGGGCTCGACCTGCGTGAAGGGACGCTTCGGCTACGATTTTCCCCAGCATCGCGACCGGCTCACCGCGCCGCTGATTCGCGTGGGCTGGGAGCGCTCGTCGGATGGTACCTGGCGCTGGACTGGCGAATTTCCCCGGCATCGCGAGGGTCCCTGGGACCTGATTGAGGAGATGGCCCAGGATGCGAAGCCGAGGCCGCCGCAGCGCGCGCAGGGCAAGGGCCCGCGCACCGGCTTCCGGAAGCGCGGCGCTGACGACGTGCGCGACCGGGTGGCGACGCCACCCGAGTGGTACGCCCGGTTCCGTCCGGCCACGTGGGACGAAGCGATGAGCCTCGCGGCGCAGGAGCTCCTGCGCATCCGCGACGCCCATGGCCCCGACTCGCTGGCGGCGCTCTCCAGCGCCAAGTGCACCAACGAAGACAACTACGCCTACATGCGCATGGTGCGCGGCGCCTTTCGCACCAACAACCTCGATCACTGCACCCGCCTCTGCCATTCCACGTCCGTGAGTGCGATGAGCCGTGCGCTGGCCACCTCGGCGGCCTCCGGCTCGATGCGCGAGATCGAGGAGGCGTCGGATGTCATCTTCATTGCTGGTGCCAACACCACCGAGTCGCATCCGGTGTTCGGCGCCCTCATCAAGCGCGCGGTAAGGCGCGGCGCCACCCTGATCGTGGCCGACGTGCGAAAGGTGGAACTGGCGGCGCTCGCCGACATCCACCTGCAGATGCAGCCCGGCAGCGACGTCGCCCTCTTCAACAGCATGCTGCGGCACATCCTGGACCTGGGGCTCGAGGATCGCGAGTTCATTGCCCGGCGCACCACAGGGTTCGACGCGGTGCGCGCCGCCGTCGAACCGTATACCCTCGAGCTGGGTGAAAAGATCACGGGCATTCCCGCGGCCACCATCGCGCGAGCCGCCGAGACGTACGCTCGCGGCCCGCGCACCGCGACGCTCTGGGCCATGGGTCTCACCCAGCACGCCACCGGAACCGATATCGTGGCGAGCCTGCTCAACCTGCTGCTGGCGTGCGGGATGATCGGACGCTGGGGCGCGCCGATGATGCCGATCCGGGGACAGAACAACGTGCAGGGCGCGAGCGATGTCGGCGCCATTCCGTTCGCGTACACCGATTACCGCGCGGTGACGAGCCCGGCCAATCGCGCCGAGTACGCGCGGGCGTGGGGAGTGGCGGAGGAGAGCCTGTCGCTCAAGGACGGATTGATGGTGACCGAGATGACCAAGCCCGGGAGCGGGGTGCGCGGGCTGTTCATCATGGGCGAGAACCCCGTCATCTCGGATCCGGACATATCGCACGCGGAAGGCTGGGTGCGCGGGCTCGAATTCCTGGCGGTGCAGGACCTCTTCCTTACCGAGACGGCGCGCTGGGCCGACGTGGTGCTGCCAGGCTCATCTTTCGCAGAGAAGCAGGGCACGTTCGTCAACACCGAGCGGCGCATCCAGCTGAGCGAGCCCGCGCTGGCGCCGCCGGGCGACGCCCGCCGCGACCTCGACATCATCATCGAGCTCAGTAACCGGCTCGGGCTCGCCACGCACTGGCAAGGTGCGGAAGACGTCATGCGGGAAATCGCCAGCGTCACGCCCTCATGGCGCGGCGTGACATACGATGCCATCCGTGGTGCCGGTATCCAGTACCCCGTGCCGGAGCCGGGCCACCCCGGCACGGCCTACCTCTTTGGCGAGCGCTTTCCGACGAAGGATGGCAAGGGGATCTTCGTGCCAGTCGAGTACCTGCCGCCGGCGGAACTGCCTGACGCCGAATATCCATTCATCATGAATACCGGGCGCCAGATGTACCACTGGCACACCGGCACCATGAGCCGGCGCTCGCGTGGCCTCGACTCGCGTGAGCCGGTGCCCATCGTGGAGCTCAATCCGGGCGACGCAGCCCGCATGGGTATCCGGGATGGCGACACGGTCCGCGTAACGAGCCGGCGCGGCTCGATGCTGATCGGCACCCGGATCTCCGACCGGCAGGCGCCGGGCCAGGTCTTCGTGCCCTTCCACTTCCGCGAAGCCGCCGCCAACCTCCTCACCAATCCGGCGCTCGATCCTTACGCCAAGATCGCCGAGTTCAAGGTCAGTGCCGTCAGCGTGACGCCCGAGTGAAGTCGCCACTGCGAAACGGCGCGCTCGCGGCACTTGCCGCGATCGCACTGGCGTGGGCGGTGGTGTCGCTCTGGTGGCCGTTCCAGAGCGACCACGGGGTGTACGCCTGGATGGCGGATGTGACGCTGCATGGCGGCATGCTCTATCGCGATGCCTGGGACGTGAAAGGACCGGTTGCCGCCCTGCCGGCGCTCATTGCGCAGCTGGCATTCGGCCGCAACATGTGGGGCATCCGGGCATTGGACCTCATTGCCGTCGCCGGCGCGG
>DASSHL010000289.1:0-5984 GCA_035692845.1 Gemmatimonadales bacterium | reverse complement strand
ACCTTGCCGAGCCAGGTTCCGACAAAGGCGCCGGCAATGCCCAGCAGCATCGTGATGATGATGCCGCCCGGATCCCGTCCGGGCATGATCATCTTGGCGATGATTCCCGCGACCAGGCCGATGACCAGCGTCCACAGAATGTGCATATCGCCCCCAGGTAGGTGACTAAGGTGCATTGGACTATGGGGTCTAAAGGGCGATTCGTCCAGAGGAAGACGGGAAGACGGGAAGGTCCGGAGGATGAAGACTTCCCCTCTTCCCGTCTTCCCGCCTTCCCGCCTAGTACGTCACTTGTATTCCCGAACTCAATATCCGGTCCGTCTTCTCGAATCCCGGCTCGGGCAGATTGTCGAAGTGAATGGTGTAGCTCAGCTTGAGCGCGATGGCCGTGGAAATCGGGGCGACCAGCGAGGTTTCGGTGTTGAGACGGAAGTCCTTGCTGGTCTCCAGGCTGGGCAGGAACTCGGCGAGCTGCTGGAAATACGCCTTGTCGGTGAGCAGGTGCTTGTAGGCGCCAGCCGCCCGGGCCGCCACGAAGTTGTCATCCACGCCCAGGGTGCTGCGCTGCTGATTGAAGGAAGCGCCGCCTTCGAGGCTGAGCTGGTCGCGCTCCAGGTTCAGGACCTGGAACCCGAGTCCCACGATCTCCTCGAAGCGCCGGGCAATGCCGGCAAAGCGGTTCCGCTGCCAGTTGCCGCCCACGAACGCGGATACTCGCGAAGACAGGATCCGGTCGACGCGCGCCCCCGCATTGAAGGCGCTGGCGGTGGTGGAATCCACCGACCGCCCGTATACGGCGGCTGCCGTCTGCTGGAATTTCCAGAGCGAATCGGTCGTCATCCTCTGCAGCGTCTCGTCACCGCTCAGGGTAGTGAGCTTGCTGTTGCCGGCGGTATTCACGAAGCTGAGGTTGCCGACCAGATGGACCTTGCCATCGGCCTGCTGGGCAGCGAGCGGCGCGGCAAGGAGGCTGAGCACGGCGAGGACTGAAAGCGAACGGTGACCTGAGAGCGACATTGATGTTCCTTGCTGGCGCTTGTCGAGCGGCTTCGCGATCCCGTCCGGGTGCCCCTTCAACTCGGCGCGCTTGAGCTTGATGGCGTGGGTCATGGTCGTTGTCGTCAGGGGTAAGGGATCAGGGGTGGGGGATCAGGGCTGAGAGACGAGCGCCCGTCCGCTCACCCTGGTCCCTAACCCCTAACCCCTAACCCCTCAGTACACCACCCGCACTCCAGCCCCGTCCCCACCTTTTCCGCGCGCCCCTGCTCCGTCACCACCCATTCCCGCACCTGCCATGGCGGGTCGTGGCGCACGTGCTGGGTATGGCCGCACTCGAGATCCGCTACCCAGTCACCGTCATCGTCCTGGTGAAAGCCCGTGATCCTTCGCTCCATCAGCGCTGGTCGGCGCCGTCCATGCGTGTGGCTGCGGGGGCGCCTCGCACGAAGCCGATGTAGTCCGTGGGGCTCGGCACCGCGCCGCCATCGCGCAGCAGCATGGCGATCTGGCCGCGATGATAGGCGCCGTGCAGCGCCACCTGCAGCAGGATGTCGCCCACTTCAGAGGTGAACGCAGCGCCGGCGCTGTTGACGTAGTGGACGCTTTCCTCCAGGTCCTCGTCGTTGACCAGCGAGAGATAGCGCTCATACGCCTCGCGGACCCGGCCGGCGTGGATCCCGCACTGGAAGAGCGAGAGCTCCGGCCAGACCGGCACCTCCGGCTTGGCGCCTTCGATCCGGGCCAGCCACACCAGCTCGCATCCAAGGATGTGGGCAAAGAGTTCACGGGCGCGGGCGGGGTTGCCGCCCTCACGGATGGATTCGAGCACATGGGCGTCAGCCCAGGCGAGATGGGCGAACAGCCGACGAATATGGTCGAGCATACAGGGGGCTCCGGTGGTTCCGGTCAGGGCGCCGGCAGGGGCTCCGGAAACTGATCCGGCGGCGGCGCCATGTCATAACCTAAAGTCTGGCCCAGCCGTCCGTATGTGAGCCCCGCCACGATGTCATACACGGCGTGCGCCACGATGGCCGGGTACAGCGTGCCGCTCACCGCCACCAGCCCGTGCAGGAGGAGTGCAATAATTGTGATGATCCCCGCCGTCTTCCACCCCTGCACCGCGTGACTCACGCCGAAGACGACGGAGGCAAGAATCGCCGCCAGCAGCGCTGAACCGGTGAGCGTCCAGAGCAGGGCAAAGAGGACGCCCCGGTAGGTCACCTCTTCGCTCACCCCGGCCGCCACGGCCACCATCACCCAGAGCCGCCGCTCGCTCGCGTTGGTCGGCATGAACAGCCGGACCGTGGGGTCGCGCGTCTCGACACTTCTCCGCCAGTGCGGCTGCATCACCACAATCCCGCCCAGCGCCAGCACAGCGGCGAGCAGCCAGCCGAGCCAGTGGCCCGCCCATGGCCGCCACAGGGTGACCTGTTCTGCCCGCGCCACCAGCAGCGAGATCGCGAGGAAGACCACCAGCTGGAGAATGACGTTGCCGAAGTGCCGGCCGCGCGGCGTCGCCGTATGCCGGCCGATGTGCCCGCGCGACCGCCACGCGAGCCACGGAATGAGCAGTCCGAAGAAACCGAGGTGGAACCAGCCGGCCAGCGAGATATGCGGCTCCCGGCTCAGGCAGGTGCGAGGCCGAAGCGATCGCCAGCCAGCCGCTCGGCGTCAACCAGTGACGCGACGATGGAGGCCGGCTCGGTCACCCGCCAGAACGGGTCGCTCATGCCGCCAATGCCGGTGACGGCACTGTCATCGAACTGCTCAAACTGGACGGCGAAAAAGCCGTCTGGTCGGCGGTGGATCACGGCCCGCTGGTGGCTATCGGGCGAGACGATGGTGCGCCTGAAGTCGGTCATGGTGCGTCCTCCTGCTCTTACGGCGGGGTCCTGCGTGACATAAGTTCGATACAGTCTCATCCTTGGTGAGGAACGTATGGCACTGCTGACCTGGATTATTGTCGGCCTCGTTGCCGGATTGCTTGCCAGCTACGTGGTCGGGGGAATCGGCTACGGCCTGCTCGGCGATATTATCGTCGGCATGCTCGGCGCCGTCATCGGTGGCTTTCTCTTCAATGCGTTCGGTGTGACTTCGCCCACTGGCGGCCTCCTCGGCGCCATCATCGTGGCGTTCATCGGCGCCGTGGTCCTGCTGCTGCTGGTACGGGCGCTGAGGCCGAGGAGACTGTAGAGGGTCGCGGGTCGCGGGTCGCGGGTCTCGTGACTCGTGACTCGTGACCCAAATTGCCACCAAACCCCGTCCCCCGCCATCCCCGTAACCATACCCACATGCTAACTCGCTATCTGACAATAGTTTCCGTTGCCATGACGCTGCCCGTTACCCTCGCTGCCCAAGGCTCAATCGCCGTGATTCCCCGTCCGGCGCATGCAACGATGGGCACCGGCACGTTCCATATCGGGCAGGAGTCGGAGATCCGAGTGCTGCACGCTGGCCGGCACATCGGGGAACAGCTGGCGGATTACCTAGCGCCGGCGATGGGCCGGCGGCTGCCGGTACGGGTGGGCGGGACGCCATCGGGTTCGGAGCTGGTGCTGATTCGAGATACCGGCCTCAGCGCTCTGGGCGCCGAAGGCTACAAGCTCAGCGTCACGGCGCGTCGCGTTACGGTGCGCGCGCCGGAGGCGGCGGGCCTCTTTTATGGGATCCAGACCATCCGGCAGCTTCTGCCCACCGACATCTTCCGCGATGCGCCGGTGGACAGCACCGACTGGAGCATGCCGGCGGTGACGATCGAGGACCAGCCGAGATTCCGGTGGCGGGGTGCGCACCTGGATGTGGTGCGGCATTTCATGCCCAAGGAGTTCGTCAAGAAGTACATCGACCTGCTGGCGCTTCACAAGATGAATTCCTTCCACTGGCACCTCACCGATGACCAGGGATGGCGGATCGAGATAAGGAAGTATCCCAGGCTCACCGAGGTTGGCGCATGGCGGAAGGAGACGATGGTTCCGCCCTATCCGCGTAACGGCGCGGAGATGAAGTTCGACAGTACTCCCACCGGTGGGTTCTACACCCAGGATGATATTCGGGAGATCGTGGCCTACGCAGCCGATCGGCACATCAACGTGGTGCCGGAGATTGAGATGCCGGGCCATGCCGTGGCGGCGATCGCGGCGTATCCCGAGTTGGGCCTGACGGGTGACACCACGACGGTCGCCACCTACTGGGGCGTCTTCAGCAACATCCTCAACCCGACTGATGCCACCGTGAAGTTTTTCCAGGACGTGCTCACCGAGGTGATGGAGCTGTTCCCGTCGAAATTCATTCACGTGGGTGGCGACGAGGCCGACAAGTCGCTCTGGAAGGCGAGCCCGGTGATCCAGGCGCGCATCAAGGCGCTGGGGCTCAAGAACGAAGCGGAGCTGCAGAGCTGGTTCATCCAGCAGATGGACAAGTTCCTCACCGCGCACGGCCGCCGGCTGATCGGATGGGACGAGATACTGGAAGGCGGGCTCGCACCGGGCGCCACGGTGATGTCGTGGCGCGGTGTCGCCGGCGGCATCGCCGCGGCGCGTGCGGGGCATGATGTGGTGATGGCGCCGACCAGCCACACCTATCTCGACTATTACCAGTCGCAGGACAAGGCGCATGAGCCGATCGCCATCGGCGGGTTCCTGCCGATGGACACGGTCTATGCTTTCGAGCCGTATCCTGATTCGCTCGAATCTCAGTACCGGAAGCACATCCTCGGCGCGCAGGTCCAGCTCTGGACCGAGTACATCCCGACGCCGAAGCAGGCCGAGTACATGGCGTACCCCCGGACGTCAGCGTTCAGCGAGGTGGTGTGGACGCCGGAGGAGAAGCGGGATTACAGCAACTTCCTTCGCCGGCTGAAGGTGCATGAGAAGAGGTTGGACGCGCTGGATGTGAATTACAGACGGGAAGGCGGGATGACGGGAAGTCGGGAAGAAGGGTCTCGCTAATTGGCGTCATTGCTTCGTCGCCCTCTCCGAGGGCTCCTCGCAATGACGCTCGGGGCGAGATTCGCTTAGCTCTTGGCTCTTGGCTCTTGGCTCTTGGCTCTTGGCTCTTGGCTCTTGGCTCTTGGCTCTTGGCTCTTGGCTCTTGGCTCTTAGCTCTCAGCTCTCAGCTCTCAGCTCTCAGCTCTCAGCTCCCCAGCTCTCAGCTCCCCAGCTCCCTCACCCACACTTCCCTGTACCGTACCAGACTCCCATGATCCTGCAGCATCAGCGGCAGCTTGTCGGGATGCGCCGCGTAGGGTGGGCGCTCCTTGTGGGCGGTGGGGCCGGTGAGCACCACATGGTCCTGCACCAGCACGCCGTTGTGGAAGACGGTGACCACGGCGGGCCGCTCGAGTGATCCGTCACTCTTGAACTTCGGCGCGTGGAAGATGATGTCGTACGTCTGCCACTCACCGGGCTTCCGGCTCGCATTCACCAGCGGTGGATACTGGCCGTAAAGTGATGCCGCCTGGCCGTCGGCGTAGGTGGGACTGTCGTACGAATCGAGCACCTGCACTTCATACTTGGCCATCAGGAACACGCCGCTGTTGCCCCGTTCCTGCCCCTCGCCCTTGGGCGGCGTGGGCGACGCCCACTCGATGTGAAGCTGGACGCTGCCGAAGCCCTGCGCCGTCTGGATGGCACCGGCGCCCGGCTTCACTTCCATGTAGCCGTCGCGCACCGTCCACGCAGCAGGCTTGCCGCTGTCCGAGCGCCACTGCGAGAGGTCCTTGCCATCGAACAGCACGATGGCATCCGACGGTGCCGGCACTGCCGCACCGGCAGGAGCCGGTGTCACGACGGGCGGGCGTGGTCGGGTGCTGTCGGTCGGCGGCCAGGGAATATCGGGCACCTGCTGGGCGGACAATGGCATGACGGGAAGAATGAAGCCGACCGCGGCCAGCGCCAACAGACGGTTCATCGCGGGAGTCCTCGGTGGGGATTCACAGGGCATGGCAGTCCGTGGCATACTTCAGCCTCACCGCCAATCCGGAGCCA
>DASSHL010000288.1:0-2415 GCA_035692845.1 Gemmatimonadales bacterium | reverse complement strand
TGCTGCTCATCATGGGCCTCTCGCTCGTGGCAGGCGGGCTTCGGACGAGCGAGCTGCGCTTCAGCAGGACGGCCTCCGGGATGAGCGCTGGCATGCTGGCGGCCGCCGTCGTGGGACTGGTATTTCCGGCGCTCCTGCACGCCTCGCACCCGGCCCAGGAGCGGCTGGCCGATCTCCACGTCTCGGAAGCGGTAGCCGTGGTGCTGATCATCACCTATGCGTTCTCGCTCCTCTTCACCCTCAAGACCCACAAGCGGCTCATGAGCGGCGACCCGCACGAGATGCCCCGGCGGGTCTGGACCGTGCCCAAGGCACTGGTGGTCCTGGCAATCTCGACCGCCTTTATCGCCGTTCTGTCGGAGACGCTGGTGCACAGTGTGCAGGGAGCCGGAAGCGCCCTTGGGCTCGGGACCGTGTTTGTGGGCCTGATCATCATCCCGATCATCGGGAACGCCGCGGAGCACGCGTCGGCGATCCTGATGGCCCGGCGGGGCAAGATGGACCTTTCGCTGCAGATTGCCTACGGATCGAGCACCCAGATCGCCCTGCTGGTGGCTCCAGTGCTGCTTTTTGCAGGTGTCCTGATGGGTCAGGACATGAACCTGGTGTTCGAACCGTTTGAGGTCATGGCCGTGGGACTGGCCGTGATCGTTACCGCGATTGGCACGACTGATGGCGAGTCGCACTGGTTCGAGGGCGTCATGCTGCTGGCGGTGTATGCCCTCATGGCGATCGCCGCTTTCTTTGTTTGACTTGGCTGTTCCGGGCCCGTAAGTTAGCGTGTTTTAGACTCTTACCTGAGGGACTGGGTGCGGACTCGCCCGACGATTCTCTTCTTTTCGCCGGATGGCAGCCCCGTCCCCGCGCTGATCGAGCGCTGGGCGCAGCAGCAGGCATTGCCCCTCAAGCAGTTCCAGTCGGCCGAGGAGGTCGAGGCCATCGTACTGCGAGGGCACCCCGGCATTCTGGTGGTCAACGGCGATGTCCCAGGCCCCGCCGGGGTCGAGCTTGTGGCGCGACTCAAGAGCGACGCATTCACGGCCATCGTGCCCGTGACCACGCTCATCTCCAACCACGAGCCTGCTGCGGTCGAGGCCTGGTTCCGGGCTGGCGCCGACGAGGTGCTCACCAGTCTCTTTTCCGTGGCGGAGCAGGAAGCCCGCATTTCGGCCATGTCGCTCCGCACCGAGCGCGACGTCTCTGTGCATCCCTCCACGCGACTGCCCGGGACCACTGAAATCGAGCGCGAAATCCGGCGCCGTCTCGACGGCGCCGGCGAATTTGCCGTGTGCTATGCCGACCTGGATCACTTCAAGGAATTCAACGACCGCTATTCCTATTACGACGGCGACAGGGTCATCTACCTGCTCTCCCGCATCCTGCATGACGTCGTCAAGGGCATGACCGGGCGCCAGGGATTCGTGGGCCACATCGGCGGCGATGATTTTATCTTCGTCATACCGGGGAGCGAGATCCACGGCGTGTGCACCGAAGTGCTCTCGGTGTTCGACACGCTCATTCCGCTCCAGTACAACGAGCAGGATCGGCGGGCGGGATATTTCTTCGGAAAGGACCGGCGGGGGCAGCTGCACCGGGTGCCGCTCATGACGCTGTCGATCGGCATCGTCACCAACCGTCACCGGCAGTTTGCACATCCGGCCCAGGTGAGCGAGCTCGCCACGGAAATGAAGAGTTACGCCAAGACCCTGCCGGGATCCATTTTTGTGGTGGACCGGCGCCAGAGCGGCGACGGGGCAGGGCGAAGGGAACAGCGATGAGGAATCTTCGATGAACGTGACCTGTCCCAACTGCGCGACCATGTACCGGGTGGACCCCCGGAAGGTCCCGGAGGGCGGCGTGCGCGCGCGCTGTGCGGTGTGCAGCGCCATCTTTGCCGTGGGACAGGAACCGGCCCGCGAGCCTGCGGCGTCGGTCGCCGCCGTGCCGACTGCAGTCGAGCCGGCGCCGGGTCCCGTGGTCGCTCCGAGCGCCGTGCGGCCCGATGTTGCGCTCTCGCCAGCGCCAGCACCTGAGCCCGAGCCTGTTCGTCCGGAGCCGGCACCGGAGCCGATGCCCGAGCCACCCAGGCCTGCGGCCGCACCCACGGCGACGCCTGCGACCTTGGCGCCTCGGCCAGCCGCTGCGCCGCCCAGCCGTCCGATGGCGGCGCCACCGGCGGCGGCTCGGCCCATGACGCCGCCGCCAGCCATGCCGCGACCAGCTGGGGTCCCGCCTCGTCAGGCGCCCATGCCGCCAGCGCGGCCGGCAGCAGCCGAGACCAAGCGTCCCGTCAATCCGTTCCTGTCGCAGGACCCGTCCCAGAAGGCACGGCGGCTTGCCCGGGCGCTTATTTCCGACATGGTGGTCTACCACCCGGCCAAGCGCCGCGAGGGGCTGCGCGACGGCAACCTCAAG
>DASSHL010000287.1:0-4718 GCA_035692845.1 Gemmatimonadales bacterium | reverse complement strand
GGGAATCTCGCGAAGTTGCGCCGGGAATTCGGCATCCGCCGGGGTGAGCACGGTGATGCCAGCTTCCTCAGCCGCGGCGAGGATGCGTTCGCCATCGGTGATGCGACGCGCCTTGATGGCCGAGGCGGCCGCCGCCGAAATGCCCGGCACGGTCCCCAAAAACGCGACCGGCGCCATAAGAGCGCCGGTGGCCGATCCGCAGGCTGCGAGCAGGTTCTGGAGTCTGGCGCTCCCGATGCCCGGGGTCAGCGCCAGCGCCACATAGGCGGCGCGGTCGTGCATTCAGGATTTCCTCGTCACGAAGAGCTTTGAGCCATGAGCTTTGAGCCTTTAGCTCTCAGCCTTTAGCTCTCAGCCCTCAGTTCTCAGCTCTCAGCTCGCGACTCAAGGCCCACAAGCTCTCCCGCAATTCATCGATGCCCGCGCCCGATGCCGCCGATATGGGCAGCACCCCGCGTGCATCCGGCGCATCAGGTGCTGGCATCGCCGCGTCTGCGGAGAGCAGATCGCGCTTGCTGAGAAGTACCACATAGGGCCGGTCAAAGAGCGACGGGCTGTACTCACGGATCTCAGTGCGAAGCTGGTCCAGCACCGCCTGCGGATCGGGGGCGTCCACCGGAACCAGGAATGCCAGTACCCGGGTGCGCTCGACGTGCTGCAGGAACTTGAGCCCAAGGCCTTTGCCCTCGTGCGCGCCCTCGATGATGCCGGGAATGTCTGCGATCACGATCGAACGCCCCTGCCCCAGGTCCATGACACCGAGATTGGGTTCCAGCGTCGTGAATGGGTAGTCGGCGATCCGGGGCCGGGCGGCGGAAAGCACCGAGAGCAGCGTGCTCTTGCCCGCATTGGGCTCGCCCACCAGTCCGACGTCAGCGAGCAGCTTCAGCACCAGTTCCACCCGCCGCTCCTGCCCCTCGGCGCCTGGTTCCCACTCGCGAGGCGCCTGGTGCGTGGCCGTGGCAAAGTGCGCATTGCCCCTGCCACCGCGGCCGCCCCGGGCGACCAGGACCCGGTCGCCCGCTTTCAGCACCTCACCCAGCAGCTCGCCGCTGTCGGCGTCGCGGATCTCGGTCCCTGGCGGCACCGGCATGACCACATCATCCGCCGAATGGCCAGTCTGCGTCTTGCCCTTGCCGTGCTCTCCGCGATCAGCTTTCCAATGGGTGCGGTAGCGATAGTCGAGCAGCGTGGCCAGGTTGGCGTCCCCTTCCACGTAGACGCTGCCGCCGCGACCACCGTCGCCGCCATCGGGACCGCCCTTGGGCTTGTACTTGAATCGGGCAAAGGACGAGGCGCCCGACCCGCCCGTGCCCGCGGTCACCTGTACGACTGCGCGATCAATGAACATCGGCCCCCGCACTCCAGCCGTCGCGCACCGTCCGCCACAGTTCCTTCACTTTCTTCCACTGGTCGAAGCTCAGCAGCGAATTGACGACGGAAAGCACTGCTTCGACCTGCGCGAATGATGCTCCTGCGTGCAGGGAGCCGCGCAGGTGCGAATGCAGCTGGCGAGGCGTCTCGAGCACCGCCGTCTGCGCCACGATGCAGAGCTCCCGGCGCAGCAGATCCAGTCCCGGGCGGCTCAGCGTCCGGCCATAGCCCTCGGTGATCATCCACTGATCAAGCGCCGGATGCAGCGCACGGACGCTCTCACGGAGCTTCTCATAGTTCTCACCGTAGATCACCTCGCACGTCGCTTCGCCGCGCGCGGTCCATTCGTCCACGTGATCGTACCGGGCATCCTGGTCGTCCTTCGGCGCCGGCACGCCGGAGAATTTCCGCCAGGCTGCCATTGCCACCAGCGTCCTCGGATAGCCGACGAAAAGAACCGATTGCAGCAGCAGCTCCTCCACCCATTGCACCGGCACCTGCGAGCGACGCAGCGGAGTCACTCGTTCTCGCAATTCCGGTTCGTATCCCTGGGCAATGGCGGCCGCGAAGCGCACCAGGTCCCGGGTTTCGGGGTCCAGACTGTCCTGTTTCGCCATTACGATACCTCACGAGCGGCCAGGCCGCGTACCATTCCAATGCAGCTCATACCAGAAAGCGGAGCGAACCTGCAGCCCGCAAGTCACCCGTCACTTCGCCCCGGGTGTTGCGCGTGGGCACCGTCCCGCGCTGGGCGAGCGCGGCAAGCGGTGCCGCGTCCACACCGAGGACCGGGAGCAGCTGGCACAGCACGGCGTAGAGCGCCACTGGTGCCGCGCGCGAATCTCCGTCTTCAACCTTGAGCGTGATGCCGACACCCTGTGCGGGCAGTGCTGCGCTGTACACTCCCTCGGCGCCGACCTTGGCAACGATCTGCCCGGGAAGGGCAGACATCAATTCGGTGCAGAACCGCCCCGAGCCGGCGATGAGGTGAGGATGTGCCATCATCGCCTGACGGAGCCGCGCGGCTCCCGGCTCCTGGCTCGCGCCGAACCGGGCGTAGGCCGTCGCCATGCCCGTGAGGGGCAATCCGAAGCACACCACGGTGCAACCGTCTACGGCGTGCAGCAGCTCGTCGGGCGCGGTGCCAGTCCAGGCCACCACCGTGCGCTCAATCCGCTCCTGCAGGGGATGCCCGCGCTTCTCGTATCCTGACGTGGGCCACCCGTGGTGCAGTGCGACCGCCAGCATGCCCGCATGCTTGCCGGAACAGTTGCTCCACCGCGGCGTGAGCCGCGTGCCCTGTCGGATCACGTCCTTCGCCACGCGCGGGTCGAGTGGCTCGTGCGGACCGCACGCCAGCGCGTCTTCAGTGAGCCCGATCCGCTGCAGCATGCGATCCACCACGGCCAGATGAGCCGGTTCGCTCGAGTGGGATGCGCAGGCGAGCGCCAGTTCTTCATCACCAAACCGGAAGTGGTCGGCAGCGCCATCCTCAACCAGCGGCATGGCCTGGAATGGCTTGGCAGCACTCCGCCAGAAGGAAACGAGGGCCGGGTGGCGCGAGTCCGCCAGGATCCGGCCCTCGGCGTCAGTGACGGCGACGGACACCGGATGCACCGATTCCACCGCGCCGCCACGCGTTGCTTCCACAAGCAGTTCGTTCATGGCAGGGGAAGATAACCGTGATTACCTTCCCACCCCATGCCGCGACGCCTCGCTGCGATTCTCTTCCTGGCCTTCAGCATTTTCTCCGGCGCGCTCCGCGCGCAGGCATCGCCCTACATCCCGACCGATGATCCTGCCATGCCGATCATCGAGCACCTCATCGCGCGTGGTGCGATAGCTGATCCCTCCCCGATGGTGCGCCCCATCCTTCGAAGCGATCTTGTCCGCGCACTGCACGGCGCCGAGAACCAGGCGGGCACCGCCGACATCGTCCAGGCGCTGCGCGAGCGGTTTGACGTGGACAGTGCCGGCCCCTGGTGGGAAGCGGGCGGGCGGGCTGGTATCGAGGCGTATTCGACGCCAAGGCAGGATCTCTTCCATCCGGTTGGCGACGGGTCCGCCAACCCGTATGCCGAGGCGCGGGTTGCGGCTGGCTTCGGCAGTGTGGTCGCGGTGAGCCGGGTTGCCGTGGAGCCAAGACTTACGGATGATCCTGACTGGACGGGCCCGTCCGGATTGACCGTCGCCGCGCGTCTACCCGAGGGATACGTCTCGCTTCAATCAAGGTACGTACGCCTCACGTACGGGCAGGTGCCGCGGAACTGGGGCCCCGCCGGGTTGCCTGGAATTCCGCTCTCCGACTACGGCTACGAGCGTCAGGGCCTGATGTTCGAGTTGGGAAACCGGATCGTTAGACTGTCGGCGCTGGCGACCGACCTCAATGACGGCGCGGACAGCGCGGGCCAGATGTCCCATCGCTACTACTTCGTGCACCGGCTCAATGTGCGGGCTGCGAAAACGCTGGACGTCGCCGTGTGGGAAGCCAACGTCCTGTCAGGCGTGGATCGAGAATTCGAGACCCGCTATCGGAATCCTCTTTCGGTCAGCTATCTCGCCAATACGATCGGCCTGGGGGACCGCGGAAATGTGATGCTGGGCGCGGATGCCAGCTGGTGGGTGCGCACGGCGCTGCAGCTCGAAGCGCAATTCGGGCTCGATGACTTCTGGTACCAGGATCGCCGCAACAATCGCGACCGCTACCTGTTCACGCTGGCGGCGTCAGGTCCGCTCGGCGATGCGCTCTCCTGGCGCGCCATGTACACCGAGGTCTCGTCGCTGGCCCTGCGTACGTTCAATCCTGCAGACAACTTCACCGATGCCGGTGTGGGGCTGGGGCGGAACTTCAGCGACTACGATCAGCTGTCGCTCCGGGTCAGTGTCCCGGTGCGGAGCCGCTGGCTGGTCACGCCCGAACTGGCGCTCTTCCGCCAGGGCGAAGGCGCCATCAGTGCGCCGTATCCGACCGGTATGGAGCGGCAGACCACACCTGCGCTCTTCATCGGCACCATGGAACGCACCTGGCGCGCCGGCCTGCTGGTCTCCGGCGACGAGGGGCCGTTCCAACTCACTGGTGACCTGGGACTGCACCACGTTACGAGTGTCGGGCACGTCGAGGGCGCGACGGAGACGAGGCTCGTGTTCCGGGTGCGTGGAACGCTTGGCCTCGGCTGGCACGGCCGTGTCGCGGAGGATTGAGCGCCCCTTGTGCGAGGCGGGGGCGCTGGCTAGAATCCGCCTCCCGGAAACCCGGGCGATTAGCTCAGCTGGTTAGAGCGCGCGCCTCACATGCGCGAGGTCACAGGTTCGAGTCCTGTATCGCCCACTACTCAACGGCGCCA
>DASSHL010000286.1:0-3653 GCA_035692845.1 Gemmatimonadales bacterium | reverse complement strand
GATCAGCACGATCACGCCGACAACAATGCCGCCGAGCAGCAGGAATTCGATCCGGTGCACTCGGCCGAGCAGCGCCTGGGTGCTGCCGCTGAAGAGGTAGCCCAGGCCAGCGAAGCAGATCGCGCCGGCCAGGCAGCCAAGGGAATCGATCATCGCGAAGCGCGCGAGCGGCAATCCGTGGAGTCCCCAGAAGAGCATGCTCGCATTGCGGGTGCCGTAGATGAACCGCGCGGTGACGAGCTGCCAGGGCCCGATCCGGTCGGCGAGGCGCTCGACGCGGTGCCCCACAGCGCGATAGATCCGCCCGCCGCGAATGCGATGGGAGGCGCGCCGGCCGGCGAAGTACCACATGAGATCCGAGAGAAAGCAGCCCGCGGCGCCCACGGCAACGCAGAGGAGCCAGGAGAAGTACCCAAGGTGCGCGGCAACTCCGCCCAGCAGGAGGGTCAGGTCCCCCTCGAGCGCCGCGCCCACACCCACGGCCGCGAGGCCGTACTGGGCGATAAGTGACTGGAGACTCATGACAGGTCTACGGTCTACGGTCTACGGTCGACCGTAGTCCGTTGACCGTAGACAGGTGCCCATTGACCTTCGAGGTCTCGCCCATGCCCCTAGACCCGAAACGGCCGTCGCCGGCGGTGTCGCAGGGGATTCTGGAAGAGATGGCCGGGGAGCACCAGCACGAGGAAAAAGAGCGCAGCGGCAACGAGGCAGCCACCCAGCAGGATGCCGAGATGGCGGGTTGCGGCGTAGATGATGGATGAGATGATGGCGAGGGTGAGTGCGCCGGCGGCCAGCACCAGGCGGCGCACCTGCTGGGTGATGGTGCGATACAGCTCGACCGTATCGCGCTGGTGCCAGCGCACCCGGAGTTCGTCGCGCTCCACGCGCGTCAACAGCTCGCGCATGGTGCGGAAGGCCTGTGCGGCTTCCAGGCTCCAGTCGGCGATCATGGCGCGCGGATCGCGGTCGCCGTGAAGCAGCCCCGCTGCTGCCCGGGCAACCATGGGCCGGGCCACGGCGATGGTGTTGAAGTCAGGATCGTAGCGGAGCCCGATCCCCTCGACGAGCGCTGCGGCCCGGCCAAAATAGACCAGCTCCGCAGGCAGCATGAGGGGCCAGTCGTAGAACGTGCGCAGCACGTCCTCGACGACGCGCTGGATCTGCGCATGCGACGCGTCGCCCCGCAGGGTCACCGCCAGCAGGTGACGCGCCGCGTCCCGCACCGTGCCCCGGTCCACATCCGGGTCGAGAATGCCAAGTTCATAGAAGCCGTTGATGACGCCATCCACATCCTGCCGTGAGGCAGCGAGGACGGTGGACACGAGCTGGGTCTGCGTGGCCCGCTCCATCCGCAGCACCATCCCGAAATCGAGCAGGACGAGCCGCCCTTCGGCGTCCACCAGGAGGTTGCCGAAGTGCGGGTCGGCGTGAAAGAAGCCGTCCTGCAGCATCATCTTGATGTACGCCTCGATGAGCGTGGCAAGGACGGCATCGCGGTCCACGTCACCGCTGGCGATCCTGCTGTCCAGCCGGTCGATGCGGGTACCTTCGAGATACTCCAGCACCAGCGCGCGCGGCCGCACCATGTCGACGATCACTTCCGGAATCACCACCCTGGGCACGTCGGCAAAGTTCTGCCGCAGGCGCTGGGCGTTGCGCGCTTCCTCGCGGAAGTCGAGCTCGAGCCAGACACGGCGGGCAAACTCTTCCACAATGGTGCTGATGGCTCGCACGTGATGATTGCGGAACAGGACGTTGAGGAGGAAGAGCACCCGGAAGGAAGCCTGCAGGTCCCGACGTACCAGGTCCTCCACACCAGGCCTCAGCACCTTCACCACGACCTCGCGCCCGTGAACGCGCGCACGATGCACCTGTCCAAGCGAAGCAGCAGCGAGCGGCTCAGGGTCAAACGCCTCGAAGACCTCCGTTGCCGGCGCGCCGTACTCCTCCTCAATCACCGATTCGGCCACGCCGGGCGCCAGGGGCGGTACGCTGTCGGTGAGCGTGCCGATGGCGCTCAGGTAGGGTTCGGGCAGGATGTCGGCCCGCGCACTGAAGACCTGCGCCAGCTTGATGAATGCGGGCCCCAGGTCGGCCACGGTGCGGGTGAGCCGGACCGCACGGCGCTCATGCTCTGCCGCGGAGCGGCGAGCCGGCCCGCCCACCAGGATGAAGCGCCGGTGATCGCGCCAGAAGGCCAGCAGAAAGGGCGCGAGCCGGAAGAAGATGACGAAGACTCGCATGCTCAGAGGAGGAGGAGCCCGGCGAGCCAGAGCAGGAGGAAGAAGCCGCAGACGTCTGTGAAGGTGGAGACAAAGATCGAGGACGCGATCGCCGGGTCCACGCCGCGGCGCTCCAGCACCATCGGGATGAAAGCCCCAGCGAAGCCGGCCACGAGCAGGTTGCCCGTCATGGCGAGAAAGACGACCAAGCCCAGCATGGGACCCTGGTGAAGGAAGAGCGCGACGAAAGCGACGATGCTCCCTACCACGACGCCGTTGATCACGCCGACCAGCGCTTCCTTGCCGATGACGGACAGGAACCGGCCGCGTGGAATCAGGCCGAGCGCCAGCCGTCGCACCGTGACGGCCAGTGCCTGGGTCCCGGCGTTGCCGCCCATGCCGGCGATCACCGGCATGATGACCGCAAGGGTGGTGAGCTGGCGGATAAGGGACTGGTAGCCGAAGACGACACTCGCCGCGAGAAATGCCGTGCCGAGGTTGATGATGAGCCAGGGCAGGCGGCTCCGGACCGCGGCATGCCAGGATGCCTGCAGCGCCTCGTCGGGCGAGGTCCCGCCGAACTGGAGGATATCTTCGGTGCTTTCCTTCTCCACCACGTCGAAGACGTCATCGAACGTCACCCGTCCGAGCAGCCGCCCGTCGGCGGCCACCACCGGCACGCTGGCCTGGTCATAGCGCGAAAGCAGCCGGGCGACTTCTTCCTGGTCCATGTCAGGCGGCAAGGTGACGTCAGGCTCGTGCATGAACGTGCGGACCGGCCGCTCGAGCTTGCTGCTCACCAGTTGCTGGAGCGAGAGCACGCCCTTGAGGATGCCATCATGGTCCACCACGAACACCTGATAGAAATCCTCGACCTCTTCAGCCTGCCGCCGGATGCGTTCGAGCGCCTCCGCCGTGGTGTCGGTCTCCAGCACCGAGACCACGTGCGTGGTCATGCGCCCGCCGGCCGTCTCTTCCGTATACTGCAGCAGCGTGCCGACGTCCGAGCGGTCGGCCGCGTCGGTCAGGATGCGCTGCGCCTCGTCGGGCTCCAGGCCACGCAGCAATTCCGCCGCATCATCATCATCCAGTTCTCGGATGATGGCCGCGGCATGCCCCGCCGGAAGGGACGCCAGCGTTTCTTCTGCGTGCGCGTCTTCCGGCATGGCGACGAGCGCATGGCTCGCGACGCTGGCGGGAAGCGCCGAGACGAGCTGGAGCCGGTCGTCACCGTCGAGTTCGCCGAGGGCATCGGCAAGGTCTGCCGGCTCATAGCCGCTTGCGAGCGCCACGGCCTCAGGCAGTGCTCGTTCGCGAAGCAGGTCCCTCAGCTCGTCCAGACGCTCGGCCTGGTCGGTCATGCTTCCCCTCCCAGTCGTTGCGCCGGCGCGCCTTCCAGCCGGACAAGCATCCGTTCTATGCGAGCCG
>DASSHL010000285.1:0-3160 GCA_035692845.1 Gemmatimonadales bacterium | reverse complement strand
TACCGGCCCGGCTCCAACGCGCGCGCCTGGCTCCTCACCATCCTGCGCAACACGTTCATCAACGACTATCGGCGCGCCCGGCGGGAGCCGGTGGCCATGGATCTCGACGTGGCCGAATCGCTGGCCCTGCCCGAGTCGGCGCGCGACATGGATCCGGAGGGCGAGTTCTTTTCCCGGATCGTCGACCAGAAGGTACTGGATGCGGTAGATAGCCTGCCGCCTGATTTCCGCGAGGTGCTGGTGCTGAGTGACATGGAAGGACTGGCGTATGCTGACATCGCCGCAATGCTCGAGATTCCCGTGGGTACCGTGAAGTCCCGCCTGTTCCGCGCCCGGCGCCAGTTGCAGCGCGTGCTCTATGATCACGCGGTGGAGATGGGCTACATCGCGCCGCGGACCGGTTCCGGATCGGAGGCACGATGAGCGAAGACCGGGTGAATTGCCGGGAGGCGCTCGAACAACTGCAGGATTATCTGCACCAGGAGGCCACACCCGAGCTGGCGCGCAAGATCGAGCGCCATCTCGAAGTTTGCGCACCCTGCCTGCACCACGCCCAGTTCGAGCGGAACTTTCAGGCGCTCCTCGGCGCCACCACAGCCGAGATCCGCTGTCCAGAGGCGCTGAGGCAGCGGATTCAGGATGCCTTGCGAGGGGCGGAAGAGTAATGACCACTCGTCGACGGTCGACAGTCGGCGGTCGATACTTGACCGTTGACCGTTGACCGTCGACCCCCGCTTTCGCCTCCTCACTCCCCGCGGCACCGCCGCCGCCATCGTATTGGGCGCGCTGGCAGTCATCGCCACTGGCTGGGCAGGCCTCGTCCTGCTGTTCGCGTTCTTCCTGCCATCAAGTCTCGTGTCTCGTGTCTCGCGCCCGCCTGAAGCAGGCCTCGATGCCAAGGGCGAGCAGCGCGACGCCCTGCAGGTCCTGGCCAACGGTCTCGCCCCCTCCCTTGGTGCCGCGCTCGCTGGCTGGTTCGGCCCAGAGGGACTCGCCTGGCTGGTGCTGACGGGTGGCCTCGCGGTGGCCGCCGCCGATACGTGGGCCACGGCGATCGGAAGCTGGAGCCGACGGCCGCCGCGCCAGCTTCTCACCGGTCGGATTGTGCCGCGCGGTGCCAACGGAGGCGTCACCCTGATCGGCACCATCGGCGCCGGTGCGGGTGCACTCGTGGTGGGCCTCGTGGCGCTGCTCAAACCCGCCGCCCAGCCCGCGCTGGCGGCCATTATCATTGGAATGGCAGGGATGTTTCTCGACGCTGCGCTGGGCGGCGCCCTGCAAGGGCAGTTCTACTGCGAGCGATGCGGCCAGCCCAGCGAATGGCCGCGCCATCGGTGCGGTACCCGCACCGTCAAGGTTGGAGGTATCAGATGGCTCACCAACGATGCCGTCAATGGCATGGCGACGCTGGCCGGCTCCGTGGCCGGCGCGGCCTGGTGGCTACTGTCGTCACGCTGACCTTATTGCTCACCGCATGCAGCGCAGAGACCACGGCACCCACCACCGACGGCCCCCCGCTCGGATTCCCCACGGGCATGTCCGGCGGCGGCCAGGTCAATACATCATCCGCCGTCGTCGGCAGCTGGCGGCGCTTCGACGTACTCTCGGCGGACAGCAGTGCCGACATTATCAGCCAGACGACCGAGTGGGAGTTTGATTCGGCGGGTGGCTGTCAGCGCACAATCACCACCTTTGATGCGGTCGAGGGGTTCCCCCGTGCCACCAGCCGGGATTGCACGTGGGAGACAGGCGTGCAGCAGATCACCCTTCACTGGAGCGATGGCGAAGTGAACACCTTCTCGCTCACCTTCGCCGCATTCGATCCCGATCGCATGGTGCTGGATGGCCTCGAGTACCAGCGCGTCAGCTGATGTCCTGATTCTCGGCGCCGGGCCAGCCGGCGCCGCCACGGCGATCCTGCTGGCGCGCGCGGGTTGCCGGGTGGTGCTGGCGGATCGCGCGCGCTTCCCTCGCGACAAGCCCTGCTCCGAATTCATCAGCCCGGAAGGCGTGCGGGTGCTGGATCGCCTTGGCGTGCTCGGCTCACTCGAGACCGGAGTTTCGGAACCGCTCCACGGCCTTACCGTCCACGCCTCGAAAGGCAGCCGACTCAGCGGCGTCTTCTCGCGAGCCGCCGTCAAGCCCTGGCGCGAGACCGGACTGAGCGTCCGGCGTACGACACTCGACTCGCGGCTGGTCCAGGCCGCGCGAGAGGCGGGCGTGATAGTGCGGGAGGGGATCAGGTTTACGGGTCTGCAAGGCGAGCAGGGCGAGCAGCTGGTCGCGGGCGACGGGTCGCGAGTCTCGGCTGGCGTGCCTGCCCGTCTCGCCCATCCTGCCCATCCCGTCGCCGGTGCCTTCTTCCGCGACGACGCCGGCCAGGAGCATTGCATCGGTGCCCGGCTCACCGTCGGCGCCGACGGCATCCGCTCGCGTGTCGCCCGCGAGCTGGGTGGCACGCGGCGCGGCCTCCTGCATCGCTACGCCTTTGTTACGCACATGCGCGGGGTGCGCGCCCTCGCGGGCCAGGCAGAGATGTTCGTGATGGAGCGCGGGTATATCGGCATCAATCCCGTCGGTGGCGGCCTGGCCAACGTGGCCGTCGTGGTTCCCGCCGGCATGGCGCGCGCGGCACGTGGTGATGCAGCCGGCTTCCTGCTCGCGCAATGTCACGGTCACCCACTGGTGGCAGCGCGGCTTGCCAATGCTTCCCTGGCGGAGACCGTGCACGTGACAGGACCGTTCGACGTTCGCGCCCGCCGCGTGATCGCCGATGGGGCGGTGCTGGTGGGAGACGCAGCCGACTTCTTCGACCCCTTCACCGGTGATGGCATCGTGAGCGCCCTGCGCGGAGCGGAATTGCTCGCCGGCATCGTTCCGCGAGTCCTTGCCGAGGCGGACGTCGTGCGCCGCGCGAGCCTGCGCGAATACGCGGCGGCGCGGCGGCGGGCGTTCAGCGGCAAGCGAACCGTCTCACGGCTCATTGCCTATGCGATGCATTGCCCCGCCCTCTTTGACCGCGCCGTCGCCCGCCTCGATCGCCGGCATGGGATGGCGCACACGCTCATCGGCGTCACCGGCGAGTTCGTCCCCGCGCGCGCGGTGCTCAACCCCGCCTTCCTCGGCCGAATGGTTCTCTGATGCCCACGAACTTCGATGT
>DASSHL010000284.1:0-4100 GCA_035692845.1 Gemmatimonadales bacterium | reverse complement strand
CGCTGAACGGGACAAAGGGCCGGATGCGCGCCCAGGAGCGCTCGGGGGAGCGCAGCAGGTAGTAGAAGCCGAAGAAGGCGATTGTCAGCTGCAGCGTGAGCCGGGTGGCCGAGCCCAGGATGGCGAGCGCCGCAGGACCGGCGCGGCTCAGCAGCTGCGAGCCGATGGTCCGGAATTGCTGGCTGAGCTGCTCCCCCACATCATAGGAGCCGATGCGGATGCTGGTGAGGCGGTCCAGCAGCGGGCTGTTCACCACGCTCCGAAGCATCTCCGGCCCCTGCGTGGCCACCAGTGAGACGATGGATGCCACCGGGCCGGCGATCACGAGCAGTGCCACAATAATGATGAGCCAGGTGGCCACCGACGCCGGGATCCGCCGGCTCAGCCACCGATACAGCGGGGCGAACGTCACGTAGAGCACCGGCGCGCCGATCAGCCCTACCGCGAAGGGCCACAGCGCAACCGCGAGCGCTACGCCCAGGATTGCGATCAGGCCGGCGGCCCGCTGCTTGTCGGTATCGAAGAACGCCATGAGGCATGAGTGTAGGCGGAGCAGGGGTTAGGGGCTAGGGGTGATGGCATGAGGCGTGGGGCATGAGGCGTGGGGCTTGAGGGCTTATGCCCCATGCCCCACGCCCCATGCCCCAAGCCCTAAGCCCTGATTCAAACCCTGACACCGCCAACCGGCATCCAACTATCGTGCACGCCCTTGCCGCCCGTCTCGCATTCGCCGCTCCAGGCGCCCAGCCCGCAGCCGTGGCCGACTTGCCACTGCGGCGGGCCCAGGCCGGCGATCACGACGCGTTCGCGCTGCTCTATCGGGCGCACGTGGCGCGCGTCTACGGGCTCTGCCTCCGGCTCGAGGGCGACAGCGTGCGGGCCGGCGAGCTGACCCAGGACGTCTTCGTGCGCGCGTGGGAGCGGCTTCGGTCCTTTCGCGGCGAGAGCAGCTTTGGTACCTGGCTGCACCGGCTCGCCGTGAATGTGGTGCTGAGCGACCGGCGCTCCTCCTTTCGTCGCGCCCGGCGCCTCCTCAGTACCGATGTGCCGGAGCGATATGAACGGGCGGACTTCCTTGAACCGCTGGGCGCGATGGACCTCGACGCGGCCATCGCGCGCCTTCCCGCCGGGGCACGCACCATTTTCGTGCTGCACGATGTTGAGGGCTATACCCACCATGAAATCGCGACGCACGCCGGCATTGCGGTTGGTACGTCCAAGGCGCAGCTCTTCCGAGCGCGCCGGCTTCTGAGGGAGATGCTGAGCGCATGAACTGTGATAGCTGCAGGGATCTTCTCGATGCTCGCGCCGGAGGGCGGCTCTCTCCCGTGGAGCGTGCTGAAGTTGAAGAGCACGCCCGCGACTGCGATGCCTGCCGGGCTGATTTCGAGGCCGCCGAGGCGCTGGCGCCTCCCCTGGCCGCGCTCGAGCGTGCCATCGAGCCACCCACCAACCTGTGGCCCGGCGTCGCGCGCCGCATCCGGCCGGCACCCTGGCGGCGTCGCGCCATGGCCGTTGCTGCCGTCCTGCTCCTCATGGCGGGATCATCGGCGCTGACCGCCGTGCTCCTTGAGCGAAGGAGTGCGTCGCAGACCACCGGCAGTGATCAGGCCGTCGCCGAGATCATCGAGGCGCAGTATGCGCCACGGGTCGAGGCACTGAATGCCCTGCTCGCGCGTGAGCGTGCCGCGCTGGACCCGGCGACGGTGGCCACCATCGAGCGCAACCTTGCCGTGATCGACCGCGCCATCAGCGAGTCGCGGGAGGCGCTTGCCAGGGATCCCTCCAACCCCGACCTGCGCGCGCTCTTCCGCACCAGCCAGGCACAGCGGGTCGCCCTGCTCGAGCAGGCAACCCGAATCGCGCGGGAGCTCTGAGATGCGTGTCCGCTGGATGGCATTCGCCGCCGTGATCGGCGCGACACCACTCGCGGCACAGGAAACCGTCACCCGTGTCGTGCCGGCCGATCCCGATGTGTCCATCCGGATCTTCAACCTGGCCGGCAGCACGCACATCAGCGGCTGGGATGGCGATAGCGTGCGAGTTCGCGCCACGGTCCCGAGAGGGGCGGGCCGCTTCTTCATCGGCGGAGCACATGCGGGGATCAAGCTGGGCGTGGAGTCGGAAGAACGGCTGGATGCACCGGGCGCCCAGCTGGAGATCCAGGTGCCTCGGCGGGCACGAGTATGGGTGAAGGCGGCCGCAGCACGGATCACGGTGGAAGGCGTCACCGGCGAGCTCGACCTGGCAAGTGTGAGCGGCGACATCCAGGTGTCGGGCGCGCCGCGCGTCGTCACGGCCGAATCCATGGACGGCACTATCGACGTGCAGGGTGATGCCGCCATCACCCGCGCCAAGACCGCCGATGGCCCGATCCGTCTCAGCGGACCCGGCGGTGACCTGACCGTATCCAGCGTGAGCGGCGCCATCCAGCTCCGGGCATCACGCGACGTCATCTCCGCCCGCATCGAGAGCGTCACAGGCCGGGTCACCTTTGAAGGCCCGGTGAGCGAAGAAGGCAACCTCGACATCCAGACGCACGAGGCACCCATCACGCTGGCGCTGCCTGGCAACCAGGGCGCGACGCTCGACATCGTTGCCTTCAGCGGCAAGGTGGTGAATGGATTTCCGGATGCACGGCGCGCGACGGCTGCTGGACAGCCGGTGCGCTACACGTTGCATGGCGGCGGCGCGCACATCACGGTGCGGTCCCTCAAGGGCGGGGTCAGCGTCCGCCGACTCGAGCGGCAGCCAGGTTCAAACGCTCCGTGAGCGAGCGGCGTCGAAGGGGCATGTCAACCCATTCGCGTCCCCTCACTGGAGCACATCATGTCACGCACATCCTGCACGGCCCTGATGGCCACGCTGATGCTCGCGCTGCTCACCACGACGGCGTCTGCCAAGCCACCCTGGGTTTCAATTGAACTCCCCGTAAATCCGATGAACCGGAGCATGCACGGGGCCTACCTGCTGGTCCACAGCTATCACGTAAACGAGATGGCGGCCATTCCGCTCGCCGGCACCGCGACTGGCGTCGTGAACGGCAAGCGTCAGGTGATTACGCTCGCCTTTGACCCGACCGATGTCACCGGCGTCTCCGCGCTCCACCGGTCCTGGCCGGCCGAGGGGTCATGGGTGCTCGCCATCAATGCCGGCGGCGACACCGGACCTACCGCTCTCGTAAGCATCACGAACGGCGTGGTCCAGAAGGTGAGCGTACCAACTCAGACGAAGGATGGATTCACCACAGGCCGGAAGGTCACGCAGAGCGATGTCGACCAGGCACTGAAGGCGCTGGCGGTGGGCGATGCAGAGGCGCCCGCTGACGGAAGGAATGCCGCGCTCGCCGTGGCGCTGGCGGGGTTGGGAGTGATGGTGGTGAGGCGGAGGTAGGGCGCCCTATTTCACCAGCGCATAGCCCCGCACGCTTGGCACGTCGGTCCCGGCATGCCATACGCCATACAGCGCGTCTGACGTGATGTATTGCGGGTCGAAGTTTGCCGGTGTGGCGACATCTCCCAGCCAGCGTCCCGAATCGTTGAAGATGCTCCAGCGGCGAGGCTGCCCGCCTCGGATGGAATAATCCTCCACCCAGAGGTTGCCGGCTTCGTCCGCCAGCACGCGTTCGAAGACCGGCATGGTGCGGGGGAACGGGGCGCTGTCGAGCGCCATGACCAGCGCAGAATCGAGCGATGCCTGCAGGCCGGTGCCCGCTGGCATGGCTCGGCGCGCGTCCTTGAAAGCCTGGATCGCCTCCGGCGTCACCGGTGCCCCGCTCACGTTGCGCCGCATCGATTGCTGCAGCGTGCCGTCGTGCGAGTACAGGTCGATCACATACCCACCGCCTTCGCCCACCGCGAATCCATTGTGAAGGACGACGGCACTGGTGCGCCGCGCAAAGGGTCGTGGCATTGGTGCCATGAAGCGGCGGTCGCCGCTGCCCAGCGCCACCCCGAAGCTCTCACTCCATGGCACGTGGGCAAGCGTGTCGCGCACATGCCCCTCGGCGTCAACGCGGAGCAGCAGTGCAGAGTCGCGCCGAACCTGACCGGGATGCCCCGGAAAGGGAAAGAGCGGCCCACCGGCTTCCACCAGCAGGG
>DASSHL010000283.1:0-2045 GCA_035692845.1 Gemmatimonadales bacterium | reverse complement strand
CGTGAGCGTGCGCTGCACCGAGACGTTCGCGTTCTGGCCACTGATATCTGACGGCGCGCCTGCCGTCGCATCAAAGAACACGTTGTGCGCGACCGATCCGAATGCGACCGTCACGACGTCTCCCGTCTTTACCGTCAATGTTGCCGGGCTGAAGGCGAGTGCCGGAGACGCCGTGATGGTGTGGTTGTCAACGGGGCCCGGTTCCGTCGGCATGGCATCCGAGCCGCCGCAGGCCATGGCTACGCTGGACGCGGCCCCGGCAACGATGATCCCCAGCACGATCCGTCGCGTGCGTATCATGAAACCCCTCTATGATGTTGGTCAGTGCGAAGTGGCTCGCGCCGAGCTGCGCGAGAACCCACCGCTATGAGAAGGCAGGATACCGGCTGCGCGCAGCCGTAGAAATCGGCACGACGGCAGGATGTCGGTCGGACTTGGGCCCTGTGTGCGTCGGACACTGTCCTACGCGGGGGGTGGTACTTCCTAGAAATCCTTCCGCTGAAATCGGCGGCAGGCGAGCGCCAGCGGCAGCCCGGTCCAGAAGCAGAGGGCGACGAGGGTGAGTGCGAGCCCGCCCTCGACTCCCACCGCCCGCTGCATGACCGCGCCGGTGTAGCCCATCAGCGCGGGCGCATCGAGCGCGAGCACCAGCCCGATGCGCGCGGCATCGACCGGATTGGCCATGGCGATACCGAGCAGCGGCACTTGCAGGGGCAGGTCTCCCAGTGTCGCGACGATGAGCAGGATCACGCCGTCCCAGGCGATCGCCACGAGAAACCAGACGGCAAGCGCGGCTCCCATTCCCCCCGCCCGGTCATCGAAGCGCGTCGCGATCCAGGTGGCAATGGCGGTGAACGCTGCCGTCAGCAGGGCGCCGGAGACCAACAACACCGTGAGTGGGAGCAAGAGCTCCCGGCCGAGGTTGCCACTCCAGAGGAAGGGGAGCGACACGCCGAGCACGAAGGCGGCGACCAGCGGCAGGGTGAGCCCGGACCAGAGTCCGGCAAAGATGGGACGGCGTCCCAGGGGCTGGGTCAGCAGGAGTTCGATGAACTCGCGTGCGCCGTAGAGATAGACGGTGCCGAAGACGAGGCTCACCATCGGCACCACGATCAGGATGACATTGAGAAGGCTGAGCACCGCCCGGGCACCACCGCCGCCGAAATAGAGCACCGTGTGCGTCATGGCCAGCAGCAGCAGGCCATAGAGCAGGACGGCCCTGCTGCGCGCGACGTCGCGCAGCTGGTAGCGGAGGACTTTCCGCATCGTGCTCATGGCCTCGGCCTCCCGGCCAGCATCAGCGCTGCAATGGCGCGCTCGAGCCGGGGCTCACCCGCCTCGACGGCGATGTGCCCGAGCGTTCCTTCGTAGCGCACGGCGCCATCGAGCAGCAGCACGACATCATCCGCCAGTTCTTCCAGCTCGGCGATAACGTGCGACGTGACGATGACGGTCGCGCCATCGTCCCGCACCGCGCGGACCTTTTCCTTGAGGATGCCAGCGGCGATCGGGTCGAGTCCCGCGGTCGGCTCGTCGAGGATGAGCACCCGCGGCCGGAACAGGAAGGCGAGCGCGGCGTTGAGCTTCTGCCGAGTGCCGCCGGAGAGCGTGCGCACCGGCTTGTCGAAGGACGCGCGCAACTGGAAGCGAGTGACGAGTTCGTCGTCGAGCGCTGTCCCCGGGCCGCGGAGGTCGATGAGCATCTTCGTCACCTCGCGCGCACTGAGGTGGCCCGGAAAGCTGGGTGCCTGCGGCATGTAGCCGATCGCGTGGCGGTAGTCGGCGCCGGTATCCACGGTCTCATCGCCCACATGGATCAGTCCCGCATCCGGCCGCACCAGGCCAAGGATGCACTTGAGCAGCGTAGTCTTGCCCGCGGCGTTGGGACCGATCAGCGCGGTGATGCGCCCGGGCTGGAACGTGGTGTTGACCTGTTCGAGCACCGTGAGGCGCCCGAAAGACTTGGCCAGCTGGTCTACCCTGACAGGGGTGCCCTGGGAGGGCACCAGCGCCAGCGCGCCCCGGGTGACCGAATGGGCCAGCGC
>DASSHL010000282.1:0-2382 GCA_035692845.1 Gemmatimonadales bacterium | reverse complement strand
CCAGAGCAGCACCCAGGCCACGAACGCAACAGGCAGGACCCACCAGCGATAGCTCACGCCGCTGACGAGCTGCAGCGCCAGCGACACGCCGCCCAGCTCGGCGGCGAGGACCATGTACATCACCAGCTGCATGATGATGATCGTCACCAGGTAGAACCGGAACCCGAACCGCTCGCGCATCGCGTCCGCCACCGTGTGCTTGCTGATGGCGGCCAGCCGGCCGGACATCTCCACCAGGAAGGCCAGGCATGCCGCGCCCAGGATCACGGACCAGATGAGGTCGAACCGGAAGTCGGCGCCGGCCTGCACCGCAGTAGCGAGCGATCCGGCTTCGAGGAAGCCGCCGATGCCGGTGACGATGCCGAGCGCGATTTCGACGAAGCGCTTCACGGAGGGGTACGTCGCAGGTCGCAGGTCATTAGTCGTAAGTCATGATGTCTCAAGCCCGATGCTCGGCAGCCATCTGGGGCAAGGGTACGGAGAGATTGGCGGGAGGCGCTGTGACCACCCGCACATCCGGCGCCCCGGCACGCTGGTACTCTCCACCAATGAAGAGCTCCCCTCCGGCCTCCCGGCCGCCAAAGCGGGAGCGCGAACCCGCCGAGCGGCCGGACGCGGGCACGCGTCTCTCGGCCAGCCAGATTCATGACAACGTGATGAGCCAGGCGAATGAGGAGCTCGACCGGGCTGCCAGCTCGTTGTTCATCTCCTCGCTCGCCTCCGGCCTCACCATCGGGTTCAGCTTTCTGGGCGGAGCCTACGCCAGTTCGGTCGTCAGCCCCGCGCTTGCCGGCACGGCGATGGCGGCGGCGTATCCGCTGGGCTTCATCCTCGTGATCATGGCGCGGAGCGAACTCTTCACCGAGAACACGCTCACGCCGGTCCTGCCGCTGCTCCACCGCCGCAGCGCCGAGGCGCTGGTGAAGATGCTGCGAGTCTGGGTCATTCTCCTGAGCGGCAACCTGCTGGGCACGCTCGGGTTCGCCTGGCTCATGGCACGCACGCCGGCGCTGTCGGCGTCGCTGCGACAGGTGATGCTCCAGGTGGCCGAGCAGGGCACGTCGAGCCCGTTCCTGCTCACGCTGTATCAGGGAGTCTTCGCGGGCTGGCTGATCGCCTTGCTCACATGGGTGCTGGCGTCCACGCACCGGACTGGTGCCCAGCTGGTGCTCATCTGGCTGCTGACCGCGCCGATCTCGGCGTTCGGGTTCAAGCATTCCATCGTGGGTTCAGCGGAGGCGTTCTATCGCAGCTGGTCGGGCTCTTCCGGCTGGACGCCGATGCTCGCGTTCATCGTGGCCGCGGTGATCGGCAATACGATCGGCGGGGTGCTGCTGGTGGCGCTGCTCAATTACGGACAGGTGGTGACGGAACGGCATGACAAGGGGCAGGTGCAGACGGAGGTGGCGGAGGGATAGGGGCCTTACGCCGTGCGGACGCCTCGCGATGCTTCTTCCGCCGCCGTGGTCTCTTCCGCGCTGGCGCGGAGGGCGGCGGCGATGCCGAGCTGGTTGACGATGGCCTCGGCCATGCGCCAGCCCAGATAGTAGCCGGAGCGTTCGGGGAGGACACGCCCGTTGACCAGGCGCGCGCTCGGGCTCATCCCGCCGGTGAGATAGCGAAGCCGAAGACCGAGGCCGCGGAAGTCGAGTTCGGGCGCGGTGATCCGGCGAAGCTGCGCTTCCATTTCGCGCAGCCGGTTGTACTGGCGCCGAGCGTAGCCGAAGTAGTCGGCGGCAGCGAAGCCGGGTGCCACCCGTTGCGCGGCATGCACCGCCAGCCCCTCGTTGACCAGCAGCTCGCGCAAGGTGGCCCGGCTGCCGGTGACCCAGTAGTCGTAATAGCCGCCGTTGTCGTCCACCAGGCGGCGGATCTCGCTGGCGCTCGTGGGAGAGGTGTAGCGCACCACGTGCGCTATCTCATGCGCCAGCCAGACGGGCAGCAGTTCCGGCGCCAGCCCCATGCCGTAGGTCTCGGCGTTGGGGCGGCCGGTGAAATGTTCCACGCAGATGAACGCCGCACCGCGGCCGTCGATGACCAGCTCGCCGGCGTTGGCTGCGCCCATTCCTACCATCAAATAGACGTCGGCGGGGCGATCGAGCTGCAGCAGCTCGGCTGCCGCCGCCGCCGCGTCATCCGCGATCGCTTCGAGATTGTGCGAGGCCATGACGGCGCGAAGATCGTCCCGCCCGGCGTTCAGCGCGTCGAGCACCACCTTGTGCGCCTGCGCTGAATCGGGATCGAGCACATAATTGCGCCAGTAGGCGTCGAGCACAGGTCGATGTGCCGCGCGATAGCGGGCGTAGGCAGCTTCAGGTTCGTCGGAGTCAATGACGGAGAGAAATTCGGGAACGAGATTGATGAGCACGCGCCATGATAGAA
>DASSHL010000281.1:0-9288 GCA_035692845.1 Gemmatimonadales bacterium | reverse complement strand
TTCATCGTGAGCGCCGTGATCCACATGGCGCTGCAGTTCTGGCACCGGAACGACTTCCGCACCGTGCCGAACGAAGACGCCGTGATGGCGGCGCTGCGCCCGTTCGACATCCCGCCCGGCGACTACATCGTGCCCCAGTGCGATTCCATGGCGGACATGAAGACGCCCGAGTTCCAGGCGAAGTGGAAGGCCGGTCCCGTCTTCATCGCGACCTTCCTGCCTCGGCGCGACATGTCCATGGGTCCGCAGCTGGGAATGTGGTTCGTGTACTCGCTGCTGATCAGCGCGCTGGTGGGCCTCCTCGCCTGCCATGTGTTTGCGCCGGGTACGGCCTATCTGCCGATCTTCCATGTCGTGGCACTCGCCGCGTTCCTTGGCTACGCCGGAGCGCTCTGGCCCCCTTCCATCTGGTTCCGGCGCAACTGGGGCACAACCGTCCGTTCGACAATTGACGGGCTGATCTACGCGCTGGTGACTGCTGGGGTGTTCGGGTGGTTGTGGCCCAGGTAGGGTGAGGGGTTAGGGATCAGGGGCTAGGGATTGGGGCGCACGAGTCGATACTCGCTGACCAGCATTAATCCCTAATCCCTAACCCCTAATCCCTGATCCTTACTATCTTACCTCTAAGATGCCTACCGCCGCCCCGGCCCCTGCCACCGACCCCGCTGTCGAGCGCGCCCTCAAGCTCTGGGTCGTGCTGTCACGCGCCACGGCCAGCATTGAGCGACGAGCGCGGGAAGATGTTGCGCGGCATGACCTTACGCTGGCCGAATTCGGCGTGCTGGAGGCCCTGTATCACAAGGGCCCCATGCTGGCCGGTCAAGTCCAGCGCCGGACGCTCGTCTCCAGTGGTGGGATCACCTATCTGGTGGACCGCCTCACGGCCCGGGGCCTGGTGGAGCGCCGGCCCTGTCCCGATGACCGGCGCGCCAACTATGTGGCGCTTACGCCGAGCGGTATGACCTTCATCGGCACCATCTTTCCGGAGCATGCAACAGTGATCGCCGAGGTCATGTCGGCCTTGACGCCGGCCGAGCAGGAGACCGCAGCACACCTCATCCGTCAACTGGGCTTGTCGCTGCGGCAGGCACCCGATCCTTCAGACTGATCCGACATTTTTTAGAGCAATTGTCTCAGAACTGAACATTTCATCACGGAGATATTGAGGAGAGCGTAATGGCAACCCAAGCTGCACCTGCAACCCGAACCCAGTGGAAGCTGGACCCGGCTCATACCCTGGTCGAGTTCACCGCCAAGCACATGATGATCACCAACGTGCGCGGGCATTTCACCGCTGTCGAAGGCACCATCACGATCGACCGCGACCACCCCGCCGAGTCGTCGGTGGAGGCGCGCATCGATGCATCGTCGCTGACCACGGGCGTCGTCGATCGCGACAACCATCTGCGCTCGGCGGACTTCCTCGACACCGAGCAGTATCCCGACATCACGTTCCGGAGCACGGAGATCACCGGTGACTACAAGAAGCCAGGCGATTCCTTCACCCTGAAGGGTGACCTCACCATCGGGAAGACGACACGATCGGTCACGCTCACGGTGGAGTTCGAGGGGCAAGGAAAGGACCCGTGGGGCGGCACGCGCGTCAGCTTCAGCGGTGACACGAAGATCGATCGGCGGGAATTCGGGCTCACCTGGAACAAGGCGCTGGAAGCTGGCGGCGTGCTGGTGGGCAATGAGATCCGCATCCACATCGAGGCCCAGGCGGTTGCCGCCTGAGGTCGCGAAAGGTGTCTGACGCATGAGCCCGAACACCACCGCAGGCCTTCACCACGTCACGCTGGTCGCGGCTGACTCACGGCGGACCGTGCGGTTCTATCGTGACCTGCTTGGGCTTCGGCTCATCGCGCGCTCGGAGAACGTCGAGGACCGGAGTGCCTACCACCTCTGCTTCGGCGCCGACCGGGGCGAGCCAGGGACCCTGCTTGCGTTCTACGAGTGGCCCGATGCGCACAAAGGCCAGTGGGGCGTGGGCGGCGTGCACCATGTCGCCCTTGGCGTGGCCACCGCCGAGGCGCAGCTTCAGTGGAAGCGCTGGCTGGGCGAGCACGGCGTGGGCGTCTCGGGTCCCTTCAATCGCGGCTATTTCCGCAGCATCTACCTTCGCGATCCCGATGGCCAGATCCTGGAGATCGCGACCGAGGGCCCCGGCTACGCCGTGGACGAGCCCGCCGACGCGCTGGGCCGGCGCGACGTGACGCCACCCAACGCGGAACTCAAGGATCGCCGCAACGAAGCGGTCATTGCCGCGCGCACCTGGCCCGATCCGGTCGTCGAGATCGGCGACGGCATGCGCCTCACGGGCATTCATCACGTCTCGACCATCACCGACGACCTCGAGCGCATGGGCGACTTTCTCTCGGCCACGCTCGGCCTCACGCTGATCAAGCGCACCTTCAACCAGGACGCCCGCGACACCCGCCACTGGTTCTGGGGCGTGTACGATGGTCACACGGTGGCGCCCCACAGTTCCTTCTCGTGCTTCGGCTGGCCGGGCTCGGAATTTCAGGTTCGAGCTGGCACCGGGCAGGTGCACCACGTGGCGTTCCGCGCGGCGGATGAAGAGGAACAGCTCCTCTGGCGGGACCGCCTCGAATCCCTCGGCGTGGGCGTCTCCGGTCCCTTCGATCGCGGGCACTTCCGGAGCATGTACTTCACCGCGCCCGACGGTCTGCTGCTGGAAATCGCTACGGATGTGCCGGGGTTCGGGGACGAGGCGGTGAGTGGTGTGGCGCTGAGGGCTGAACGCTGAAAGCTATGAGCTATGAGCGGTGACTTCGCTCAGCTCACAGCTCACAGCTCGCAGCTCACAGCCCCACTTCCCAATCCTTCCCCTCCCACTCACTCCCGTACCGCCGCGTAAACAGCATTCGCGTCTTGCCAGCAAGTTCCGCTTGCTCGAACCGCACGCCGAACATGCCGAGGCCGATTGGCTCGGCGCTCCGGTCCTCGGGACTTGACCAGTCATCCAGGCCGAAATGCAGCGTGAAGGGGACGCGGTCCTCGATCACGAGGGCCCGGCCCGCCGGCAGGGTGGAGAAGGGAACTTCGGCGCGCCAGTGCCAGGTCGCTGCGCGCGGCTGGTGGTTGTGATAGCGCTCATCCACGCACTTGAGATAATCCATGGGAATTCCGCGCGAGCGCGCCACATACAGCTGCAGGAATTCCGCATGGGTCCACACCAGCGGCATGGCACTTCCGCTCGGCTTCCCCGGATAGAGAAAGTGCTCCGGAACCGGGTCGCTGTCCCACACCTGTTCGGGCATCAGGCCGCCGTGCCCCGTCATGCAGAGCATGGACTCGAGGTACGGCTTGGGATCGTGCCCCGCCGCCAGGGCGTAATGCCCGCGCTCGCCACTGAGCAGCGGCCAGCCGCGGCCAATGCCGGCACCATCGTAGGGCGTACCATCGGCATTCTCGCCGTAGCCATCGCCATTGTAGCGATGATAGGTGACGCCGCAGGACGTCAGCGTCGCCAGCAGGCCGTCCGCAATGCGCACCGTGTCGGTTACGCGCGGGTCGTCGGCGGCCCGGAGGCCGAGGCGGACGAGATAGAGGAAATCGAGCCCCACCAGCATCGATGCCGGGATACTTCCGCCTTCTTCCCGATTCTGCAGCTGCACCCTGCCGTGTAGTCCCTCCCATCCCGCGGGACCGATCCGCACGTAGTGGCCGTTGGTGTTGAACTGATGGTCGAGCTCGGTGTCGGATGCAAAGGTCCAGTCCTCGATCCGTTCGTTCCAGCAGTCGGCGAGCGAGAGCGCGTAGTCGCGGTCCCGCCCTTCCAGCCACAGCGCCGCGGCCACGAGGGCCGCCACCTCGATGGCCAGCGTGAAGGGGCTCGCACCGGAATTCTCCTCCCAGCGATCCTGCGGCGAGAGCGGTCCATGCCGGGCAAGGTAGGAGGCGGCCCGGGAGACCATGTAATCGATACCGCTCATGCCGTCGATCGCATCCTCCTCCTGCAGCTGGGCGGCGAGCAGGATTGGCGCACCCACTTCGTCCAGCTGGATGCCGGGCCAGAACTGGGTTCCATCTGGACTCATATTCTGGGGCCAGTGGCCATCCTCCCGCTGTGTGGCAGCGAGGTATGACAGGAGTCCTCGCGCGTCGTTGGTCTGGCCGGCGGCGAGGAGTGCCTGGCCTGCCTCGAGCGCATCGCGAGTCCACACCAGGTGGTATCCGCCGAGCGAGTTGCGGGTGTTGCCCCACGGCACCGACAGACTGGCGACGATGGCGCCGGGATGAACCCGGTCCTCGTGCATCTTGATCACAGCGGCGGAAAGCATGGCGGCTTCCCGGAGCTTGCGGGGACCGCGGGGCAGGTGCAGCAAGCGGCCCCAGTCCTTCCACTCCTCGACGAAGTCATCCCGGCTGGCGGAGAATCCGTAGGCCAGCGCCGCCCTCACGATGCTGGAGGCGCTGGCCGGGGAGACGCCAATCCCGAGCGCGATGGCCCCGGCGTTCTGTCTCAGCTCACCGATCAGCGCGACATTGCCGGGGCCAGCTACACCATAGCTCCAGGTCATGCGGCCGTTGCGGTTGAAGTCCTGCCAGCCGTCCGATGTGCCGACGTAGCCGGCACTGCAGCGCTCGAAGCCCCCTTCGGCGGCCAGGCACAGCGCCGCCCTGCCACCGACCGCCGTCAGCGCTTCGTTCTCGACCCGGGCCGTGCTGCCCTGCTCCAGCGGTTCGAGGTGCGGGGCCAGCAGGGGGTAGAGCCGGAGCTGCTCGCCAGTGAGGCGGTAGCGGATAAGTACGGCGTCGCGAAACGGGTCGGGAACGAATTCCAGTTCGAGCTCATAATCGGCCCCGTGGTGCACCACGGTGGCGAGAGGGATGTACGGTGCCGGGAGTGAAAGGGTGTACTGGGCAACGCGCTTCACGTCGTACCAGCCGGACGGGCCGGCGATGATGAAGCCGAGATCGCGAACCTGCGGTTTTCCGGTAGAGGGCCAGTACACCTCGTTCAGGATGCCGTGCCCGATCGTGGCCCAGATGCGGGAAGGGCCCAGTGCGGCCGACACCATGTCCTTGTCGCTGGAGCACCAGGTGGGTGGGATGCCGGGATGCCCCGGGGCGAATGTCATTCTTCTCTCCTCGGCCGCGTGGAATCGGCGGCTTTGGGGAATGTATACGGAGAGGATGGGCGGGATGGGCAGGATGGGCGGGTGATAGCAGGATGGGCGCGTTGGACTGGATGGGCACGTGATGTCGGGCGGGCTTCGACCTGCCCATCTCGCCCATCCTGCCCATCCCGCCCCTGTTACCATTGAAGGGATTGCGGACCTACCTGGAGGATGCGATGGAGATGGGAATGATCGGCCTGGGCAAGATGGGAGCGAACATGGCGACCCGGCTCATTGGCGCCGGGCACCGTGTGGTGGCATATGACCGTTCGGCTGACGCGATCGCGAAGGCGGCGGAGGGGGGCGTCGTTGGCGCCGACTCGCTCGAGGCTCTCGCCGGGATGCTGAAAGCGCCGCGAGCGGTGTGGATCATGGTGCCCGCGGGCGATCCGACCGAGCAGACAGTCAAGGCGCTTGGCGCCGCCCTCTCGCGCGGCGACACCGTCATCGATGGCGGCAACAGCAACTACAAGGACTCCGTGCGTCGCGGCGCCATGCTCAAGGCGCAAGGGATGCATTTCGTCGATTGCGGAACCAGTGGCGGAGTCTGGGGGCTCAAGGAAGGTTACAGCATGATGGTGGGAGGCGACGATGAGCCGGTCAAGCGGCTGACGCCCATTTTCGAGGCGCTGGCGCCGGGCAAGGATCGTGGCTGGGGGCACGTCGGTCCCGTCGGCGCGGGGCACTTCGTCAAGATGGTGCACAACGGCATCGAGTACGGGCTGATGCAGGCATACGCCGAGGGGTTCGAGATCCTCCACAAGAAGGAGGAATTTTCCCTCGACCTGGCGCGGATCGGGCATATCTGGCAGTACGGCAGCGTGGTGCGGTCCTGGCTCCTCGATCTCACCACCAACGCGCTGGAAGCGCATCCCGGCATGACCGACATCGCGCCCTGGGTCGCCGATTCGGGCGAGGGACGCTGGACAGTGGCGGAGGCCATTGAGCTCGATGTGCCGGCACCGGTGATTGCGCTCTCGCTCATGGCCCGGCTCCGTTCCCGCAGCGAAGAAGCGTTCAGCGACCGGCTGCTCGCCGCGATGCGGCACCAGTTCGGCGGCCACGCCGTGAAGACGGAGGCGTGACGTGGCCACCGACTCCGTGGAACCCGGCGCCGCCCTGTATGTGATCTTCGGCGGCACCGGCGACCTGGCCCAGCGGCTGGTGCTGCCCGCCCTCTATCACCTGCATGCGCGGGGCGAGGCGGCGGACATTCCCATCGTGGCGGTGACGCGAGGCGAAACCGACGACGCGGGATATCGCACGCTGATCACCGATGCGCTGGTGCGCGACGGGGTGACACGCACGAAGGCCGCGGCGTGGGCGAAAAAATTTCTCTACTATCAGCCCATTCGCGACGGCACCGCGGACGATTATCGCCAGCTCGGCAATCGGCTGGACGAGGTCGAGTCGGAACACAAGCTGCCGGGCAACCGGGTGCTCTACCTGGCGCTGCCGCCACAATTCTTTGGACCGACCGCCCGCGGACTCGCACGCGCCGGGCTCAACCGTGCGCCGGGGTGGGTGCGGCTGGTGGTGGAAAAGCCTTTCGGGCGAGACCTCGATTCCGCGCTCAAGCTGAACAAGGAACTGCACAAGGGCTGGCGCGAGGACCAGATCTACCGGATGGATCACTTCCTGGGCAAGGACACGGTCCAGAACCTCATGGTGTTCCGCTTTGCCAACGCGATGTTCGAGTCGCTCTGGAACCGGGAGCACATCTCCAGCGTGCAGATCAATGTGCCCGAGACGCTCGGCGTGGAGAAGCGGGCGGGCTACTACGAGACTGCCGGCGTCATCCGTGACATGATCCAGAATCACCTGACCCAGATCCTCACGCTGGTGGCCATGGAACCGCCGAGCACCATCGAGGCAGCGGCGATCCGGCAGGAGAAGGTGAAGGTGCTGCGTTCCATCCAGCCCATCGAGCCTGACGACGTGGTGCGGGGCCAGTACACCGCTGGCAAGATCGGCAAGCGCCGCGTGCCCGCCTATCGCAAGGAGCCAGGGGTGGCGCCCGACTCCACGACGAGCACCTTCGTGGCCATGAAGCTGGAGATCGACAACTGGCGCTGGCAGGGCGTGCCGTTCCTGCTGCGGACGGGCAAGCGGATGGCAACCAGCCTCACGGAAATCGTGCTCACGCTCCGGGAACCGCCCGTCAGCCTGTTCCAGCCGTACGATGCCTGCGAGATGAGTGGCGATACGCTGGTGTTGCGACTGCAGCCGGATGAGGGGTTCGTGCTCTATTTCGACGTGAAAATCCCCGGTCCGGGGTTCCGTCTCTCACGGGAACCGCTGCATTTCGCCTATGGCGAGGCATTCGGGCCGCTGCCGGAAGCATACGAGACACTGCTGCTGGACGTGATCCAGGGGGAGCAGATGCTCTTTGTGCACGCGGACGAAGTGGAGGCATCCTGGCGGCTCTACACGCCGGTGCTGGAAAATGGCGGGACGCCGCTGCCATATCCGGCCGGCAGCTGGGGCCCGGAGGAGGCCGACCGGCTGGCAGGCGGGGGACCGCTCCGCTGGCGGAACGAGTGATACCAGAAATCACGGTATTCGAATCGCTCGAGGCGGCGAGCCATGAGGCGGCCCGCTGCCTGATTGTGGCGGCCCGGGAGGCGGTCATCTGCACCGGCCACGCGGCCATCGCGCTCTCCGGCGGCCACACGCCGACGCGGCTGTACGAACTGCTTGCTTCCGAGGAGTACCGCGCCGCCGTGCCGTGGGACGAGATCGACTGGTTCTGGAGCGACGAGCGCGCGGTGCCACCCGACAGTCCGCAGAGCAACTTCCGCCTTGCCGAGCAGACGATGCTGTCGCACGTGCCGGTGTCACCTTCCCGCATCTTCCGCATGCCGGCTGATGCCGAAGACCTCGACCGCGCGGCGCGCCGCTACGAGGCGCTGGTGCGGGAGCGGGTGCCCGATCTTGCGTTTGACCTGATGCTGCTCGGCGTGGGTGACGATGGCCACACGGCCTCGCTCTTCCCGGGCCACCCGGCGCTGGACGAAACCGAGCGGCTTGTCATCCCGGTCGAAGGCGAGCCATCACGCGAAGTCCGCTGGCGCATGACCTTCACTTTTCCGCTCATCAACCTCTCGCGCACGGTGCTGATCCTGGCCGACGGCGCCACCAAGCAGCCGATCATCGAAGCCATCCGCCAGGATGGCGACGCCGCGGCACAGTATCCCGTCTCGCGCGTCCGGCCGGCAGGGCATTTGACATGGCTCGTAGGAGACGGGAAGGCGGGAAGCCGGGAAGCCGGGAAGTAGAAAGACGGGACGGCGGGAGGGCGGGAGGACGGGAAGATCTGAAGGAATGCACGCTTCCCGGCTTCCCGTCCTCCCGACATCCCGTCTTCCCGCCTACAGATCCCTCCTCAACACCCTCGCCTCGCCCAGGTAGATGTGCGACGGCGACCAGTCGCCGGCAGCAGGCCGCACGTGGAGCAGTACGCGCAGGCAGCGGGGCAGGGCGCCGGAGATGGCGAGTTCCGTGGCGCACAGCATCGGCACCCGATGCCAACCCAGCTGGCGGGCGGCGTTGGCCGGAAAGATCGCGTCGAGATCGGGTGTCAGCGTGAAAATGGCGCTCACGACATCGTCTGGCGTGAGCCCGTTCGCGTCGAGCAGTGTGAGGAGCAGCTCCTGAGTGGCCTCTGCGATGTCGGCTACCGTGTTGTCGTCCACCGAAATTGCGCCGCGGACTGCGGCGAGTCCTGTTCTTCCATCCACGCATGCGGCCAGGTGACGCTCCAGTCGTGTGCTGCTGCTCTCGCTGCCGAGCTGGCGCCGCGCCAGCAGCCAGAAGCGCGTCACGTTGTCGGCGCGATCCTGGACGTCGCGCGCCAATACCGCGAGACCGAAAGCCTCTGCGGCCTCACTGCTCGTGACGACGGCCGACGTTGCGTCGCGACATTCGGCCAGCAGGCGAGCCGCGCCCGCCGTGTCATGCACCGGCTCGGTACGCATTCGAGAATGATGAGAGACGAAGCGGGTGCACTGCTGCAGTGCCACCGGATGTGACCGCAGGATCTCAACCTGATCGAGCCGAGTGCCGGGCAGGGCAGCACAGACGAGCCGGATGGGAAGCTCAGTCTCGGCAGCGACGCGCAAGTCAGCCGCGGCGATGGCGG
>DASSHL010000280.1:0-5584 GCA_035692845.1 Gemmatimonadales bacterium | reverse complement strand
GTTCACCCGGAATCCCCTCGCGCTCGCGTCGGCACTGGAGAAGCTCGAATCGGCCACACCGGCCACCCGAAGCATCGGGCGGGGTGCCGCGCATCTCTGCATCGTGGACCCGGGCGAGCGCTCGATCAGTGATGTGGAGGGACTGGCGGGCGACGTCTTTTCTTCACATCCGCCCATCCGCCAGCGGATCATTCGGCTGAAGGGGATGGGGTTTGCGTTTGAAAAGGCGGGGGCGGGCGTCGATTCCGGCGCGGTGTCCCGCTGACCGTCTGGATACGTAGTAGGGGCGGCCCGCGGGCCGCCCCTACTACGATGCATGTTGATCATCGCGATGTCACGCCGTCATCACATCTCCGCCAATTCCCGCCCCAGCGCCGCCGGATCGAATGGCACCGGCACCACCAGATCAGCACCAGTCTCGCCTTCGGGCACCCCGTCGCCGGCCAGCGCCACGACGCGATACCTGCGTTCGCTCGCCGGCGGAAGGCCGGCACCAGGTGCGTCATGGGTCGAGGCAAAGATGACGAGCGCGCACTCGCCGGTCGCGGCCATGGTGGACAGCTCCGACGCCGCATGACAGCGCCGTACGCTCCAGCCCGCCTGGCGGAGCAGGAGGGACACGACTCGCGCCAGCGCTTCATCCGGCAGGTAGAGCAGGGCAGCGCCGCGGGCCACCGCCGGCACGGTCGGCGGTGATGTGGCGCCGCCCGTCAGCTCGATCATGCGAGTCGTGCCGACGTAGGTGGCGCTCCGCGCATCGCTCAGCGACCCGATCTGCCGGACGATGTCGCGAATCCGTCCCAGCGCTACGCGCACTTCAGTCAGTCCCTCACGCTGCGCCGGTGACAGCGCTTCCGGCGCCGAGAGCAGGAGATCCACCTCCGCGGAGGCTGCCATGAGCGGATTGTTGATCTCGTGGTGCAGCGTCACGGTCATCTCGCCCATGGCCGCCCGGCGCTCCGCCTGCACCAGTTCGGCCTCCGCTACCTGCAGTGCCCGCTTGAGCGCGCGCTCCCGCCGCACCCGTTCCAGCACCTTGGGCAGCAGGTTGGGCAGGGTGCCGTCCTTCACCAGGTAGTCATCGGCGCCGCGCCGCAGCGACTCGGCCGCGAGCGCCTCATTGCCATGCGCCGTGATCATCACGACGCTGGGCGGCTCGCGTCGGTCGCGCAGCGAGCGCAGCAGGTCGACGCCCTCGTGATCGGGCAGCTGATTGTCGAGCAGCACCACGTCCGCCGCCTCGGCCTCCGCCAGGGCTCGCTGGGCGCTGGTCACATGGGCCACGCTCGAGACACCGGCATTCTGCAGCACGGCGTCGAGCAGCCGGATGATGGCGGGATCGTCGTCCACGATCAGCACGCGAAGCTCATCCATGACCCGGTGCCTCGCGCGGACGGAAGCCCACCCGCTCGAATTTTTCCCAGCCGGTCTTGCCACGCCACGCGTCCCACAGCCCGCGCAGGCGCCAGTATACCGTGAGCTGGCGGAAGCCAAGATTTTCCATCACGGCGTAGGCCAGCAGGATGAAGACGTCACGCCGGCGCTCGAACGGCAGGAGCCCACGCTGCAACCGGTCCGCGAGCCCGATCCGGAACTTCCACGCACCCACCAGCACGGCGAAGATGTTCACGAGGATGCCGTAACCGAGAGATGCGAGGAGGAACGCCCACGCGTAACTCCGGTTGAGGACGTGAAAACCGAGCAGCTGTTCGGCGATCAGGAAGAGGACGATGAACACGTAGCCCGAGAGCTCGATGATCGGGCCCCAGTACTCGAAGAACCAGAAGGCTGGCAGGGCAAACCAGCCGATCCGCCCGAACTTCTTCCGGAACAGCATCTCGCGATGATAGAGCAGCGACTCCCGGAGCCCGCGATGCCAGCGGCCGCGCTGCTTCCGGAGCGAGGCCAGCGTTTCGGGCACCTCGGTCCAGGCCACCGGGTGCGGAAGAAACGCGATCCGCTTGTCGCGGAGCTTGTCCCGGAGGAAGCGGTGCAGCCGGACGATGATCTCCATGTCCTCGCAGACGGTGGTGCGCTGCTCGCCGATGTATTCGCGGACCACCCTGCTGTTCACGAACGGCGTGAGATAGCCGCCTGCGCGAATCACGATCTCCTTCTCGAAGACGGCAAAGACGCCCGAGAGGATCAGCACGCTGTCGATCCGGTCCAGACCGGTGCGGCCGGTGGTGAACGACCGGAGATACTCCACCATCTGGAAGCGCGCGAGGTCGTCCTTGGGAAGCCCCACGCGCACCACCCGGCTGTGCTCGATGGTGCAGCCGTTGGCGATGGCCACCTGGCCGCCCACCGCGGCCACCCGCGGGTCCTCCTGCACTACCCGCATCAATTCCTTGAGCGCCCGCGGGTCGAGGATCGAGTCGGCATCGAGCGAGACAAAGTAGGGCGCCGTGGAGGCGTTGATGCCGGCGTTGAGCGCATCTGCCTTCCCGCCGTTGGCCTTGTCGATCACGATGACGTGCATGACCTGGTCGGGCAGCGGGACGGTCGCTTCGTACAGCGCGTGCACCTGCGCCGTGCCGATAGCGTCGCGGTATGGCAGGTCGGTGCGGCGCAGCTTGAGCGCGGTCTTGAGGCGATCCAGCGTCGTGTCGCTCGAGCCGTCATTCACGATGACCACCTCGAACCGCGGGTAGTCACAGTGAATCAGGCTCATCACGCTGTCCACGATGGTCACGTCCTCGTTGTACGCCGGGACGATCATCGTGAGCGGCTTGGTGTAATGGCTCTGGTCGATGAGGTCGAGATCTTCGACGAAATGCGCCGCCACGCGCCGGCGCACTACCCGCGCCGACAGCCCGATCAGCAGCGCCTGGTAGGTGTTGTACAGGAGGAAGTACGCCAGGAAGAACGGCTGCAGGAACAGCGCAAGGAACAGGAATACATTGACCGCGACTTCCCTCACCGGCACCGCTCCCGCATGGCGTGGACCGCGGCGCGGAGCGCCGGCACCGGATCGGATTCCTCCACCTCGCGCGCCACCTGGTCACGCACCAGCGCCAGCAGCAGCGCTGCCGCCAGCCGGTGCCGCTCGTCGGGTGAGGTGCGCGCCGCCTCGCGCAACTCCACGAGATGGTTGGCATCCATCACCGCACCCGCGGCTTCCCCTGGCGCCACGTCGTCCGGCAAGGCGGTGAGCTCTCCCCGGCTGATGGCGGTTACGGCAGCCGCGGCGCGCACCCGTGGTTCGGCGTCCGCCAGCAGCCGGGCCAGGGTGCCCTGACCGGGCACGGCGCGCAGCAGCATGGCCAGTTCGCGGCGGACATCCGGGTCGGGATCGTCGGCCAGCGCGGCCAGCGGCACCTCGAACCCTGACGCGGCTGCGGCATGCGCGGCGGCGAGCCGCACCGGAGTCACCGGATCGGTGATGAGGCCCTGTACAAGTTCTTCGGTCGCGAGTTCGGTGCGCGCGGCCAGCAGGCGGGCGAGACCTTCGCGCACTGCCGGCTCCGCGCTCCGCGCCAGCGGCACCATGAGGCGCTGGAGCGCCGGGTGGTTGATGTAGCGCGCCACCTGCGTCACGACCACTGCTTCACGTCCGCTCGTGCCCGAGCCGAGCGCCAGGTCCAGGAAGGAGTCCCACCCTTCCTGCGCGCGTGCCGCCACGTGGCGGAGCACCGACGGATCGTCATCGGCGCGAACCGTGGCGAGCAGTGCCGGCAGTGCCTCACCTGCGGGGAGATGCTCGAAGAGCGTGACCGCAGTGCGGCGGACGGTCAGGTTGGGATCGCCCAGCGCGCGACGCGCGATGACGCCGAGTTCCTCGGAATCGAGCATGCCGGCCACGGCCTCCAGCGCAGCGGCGCGGACATCAGGACTGGGATCGCCGCGCACCGCCTGCAGCAGGGTGCTGCGGCTCCGGTCGCCCTGGAACGCGCTGAGGCCCGCCACGACACGTCGGCGTTCAGCCGGATCGAGCACGCTGCGCATGCCTTCCGCGAGTTCCTGCTCCATCTGCGTCCGCGTGAGCGACGCCAGGGCGCGCAGTTCGAGGCTGTGCGACTGGCGCAGCCGCATGCCCAGTAGCCGGTATTCGGCATCATCGCGCAGGCGCCGCTGGAGCAGTTCGCGCACCGCATCATCGTCCGGCATGGCCGCCACGCGGCCAGCCACCGTCTCATCCCCCAGTGCACCGAGGGCAAGGACCGCCGCCGCACGCACCGGCACCGGCGTGATGCCGGTGCAGGCGCGCGCCAGTTCGGGTCGTGCACTCTCGATGCCGAGGATGCCGGCGGCGAGCGCCGCACGCTCGCGGACGCCGTCGGCGGGATCATGGACCAGCATCGCGATGATGCGATCGGCGCGCGACGTCTCGCCCAGACGGATGGTCGCGGTGAGCGCGCCCGCGCGTACCGTCTCGTCGGGATCGTCGAGCCCCTCGCTGGCGAGCGCGGCCGCGTCGGGACTCCGGTGACGACCGAGGATGGCAATCGCGGCGGCGCGAAGCGCCGGCTCCGGGTCACGCGCGAACTGGCTCAGCGCCGCATCCGCGGCGGCTGATGGCGCATCCGCCAGTGCACGGGCAAATCCCAGCCGGATCTCGGGGCCCGCCTTCTCGTCGATGAGCGCGGCGTGGAGATCGCCGAGCCGATCGGGGGAGAGTGTCGCCACCGCCGATGTGATGGCCTGGCGGAGTTCCAGTGAGGCGCCGGAGAAGGCACGGACCAGCGGTGGCACCACACTCTCATCACCGAGCCGCCCGAGCGCGTCGGCCGCGGCGGCGCGCACCCGGTCGTCTGAATCACTGAGCCGCTCCACCAGGTCGGGGACGAGCGACGTGAGGCTGGCGGTCGCGGCCGCTTCAGCGGCAGCATGGCGTACCGACGCCGCCGGATCCGTGAGCAGGCGGGAAATTTCGGCGGAGGCATCGCTGGCGCCGACCAGTCCCAGGGCGCGCGCCACCGCAGCGCGCACGGCGACCTCGGGATCGGAGGCCATGTTCCTGAGATCCATGGTAATGGCGGGGCCACCGAGGTCACCCAGGAGGTGAATGGCTTCCGTGCGCACCGCCTCATCGGAATCGGTCATGCCGGTGAGCGCGGCTGGCACCGCCTCGCGCTGGCCCAGCGAGCGCAGTGTGTCGAACGCGGCGGCACGCACGGTCGGGTCCCGGTCGGTGGCGGCCTGGATCAGTTCGCGGGCAAGGTCGCGCCGCCCGGTGCGCCGGATGGCCGCCACCACTGCCAGCCGCACCGCGCTCGACGGGTGCAGCAGCAGCTCGGCCAGCAGCTCGCGGGCGCCGGCCGCCGCAAACTTGGTGAGGATCTCGCGCGCTTCCTCCGGGCGGTCGTTCTCCTCGATCATGCGCACCGTGCGTGCGGGCACGCCCAGCCGCTCGAGCGCCACGGCCGAGCGGATGCGGAGTTCCGGATCAGGATCATCCAGCGCCACGAGCAGGGGCCCTTCGGCCTGCTCACCAATCTGCTCCAGCGCCTCCACGCTCCGCATCCGGACCCACCACGCCGGGTCGCCCAGCGAGCGCACCAGCCGTTCGATCACTTCCGGATCATCGAACTGGCCCAGCGCGCCGGCGATGCGCGCGCGCACGAAGGGAGCGGGATCGGTG
>DASSHL010000279.1:0-6471 GCA_035692845.1 Gemmatimonadales bacterium | reverse complement strand
CCCGTCCGGCTCTTTGCCCTCGCCGACACCTTCTTCCTGAGCGACTGGGGCACGCGCCGGGTCACGGCCTGGACCGCCGACGGCAAATTTGTGCGTGACATGCCGCTGCTCGATGGCGGCGTCCTGCCGGCGGATATCGATGGCCAGGGCCGGTTTTATGGAAAGCTTTCACCCAATCCCGGCCCCGACGGGAGCGGCAATCGCGATAGCTCGGCGGTGGTGCGATTCGACTCGCCCACGGCCAAGCCCGACACCGTTGCCCAGTTGACCCCGCTCGACCTTGCCAAGGTCGTGACGGATCAGGGCACCCGATTCGACCGCCGCATCTTCAGCGGCGAGGATTACTGGGGTGTGCTGCCCGATGGGTCGGTCTGGATCGCGCGGCATTATCACAACCGGGTCGACTGGCGCGACACCACCGGGGAGTGGCACCGGGGCCGGCCGCTCATGGATCGTATCCTCCAGGTGACCGACACCGACCGTGAACGGTTCATCGCAGCGTTCCCGCCGGAATTGCAGCGCACAGCGGGGCTGCTGCAGTTCGCGCCCATCAAGCCGCCCTTTGTGGGTGCGTTCGCATCGAATGACGGCCACGTTTTCCTGGAAAAGAGCCGTCATATTGCCGACACAATGCAGACGTATCACGAGGTCGGACGCGACGGCAAATTCATCCGCGCCATCGAACTGCACGGATGGAGCAAGCTGCTGGCAGCTTCGCCCACGCAATTGCTGATCTCGACGCCCGACTCGGCGGGGGGATTTTCGATGGGGCTGGTGGGGAGGTAGGCGGGTGGACAGGTGGACAGGTGGACGGGGCGAAGCTACCCATTTCCTCATCCTGAGCGAAGCGAAGGACCTACTTGCCGGCTCGTGTTTTCCCGCGGCTTGGTGACGCACTTCGGACCCTGACTCTCTGACCACCTGGTTCAAACCCCGGCGACACCGCCGGCGTCTCATCATGGCAAGCGGTACCCAGGACGCCCAGCGCCTTCCTCGCCGAGGCACGCCATGACACCCAGCCGCATGATCACTGCCCTGGTTCTCCTGTGGAACACGACAGCGTACGCCCAACAGCCGGTGATAGAGTACGTGCTGCGCGCGGGCCCTGGCGACAGCACGGGCTACGCAGTCGAGATGCAGATCAGCGACGCGCCTGACACCTTCCGTCTGGCAATGATGCATCACCCGGAGTACGACGACCGCTATTGGCGGTATGTGAAGGACTTGACGGTGGAGTCGCCACGGGGCGGAGCGACCATTGCCCGGCTCGACAGCGCGCTCTGGCGCGTCACCGCTCCCAGTGGCACGGCCAACGTGCGATATCGCATCGAGCCGGCGGCGTGGCCCCAGGCCACCCGCCCGTCCTGGCGCGCATTCATTACTCCCACCGGTGGCCTGGTGGGCGGCCCGCACTCCTTCATGTACATCGTGGGAGGCGAATCCCTTCCCGCACGGGTGCGATTGGAGTTGCCGTCGGAATGGGACGTGGCGACCGGCCTCGCTCCGACCGCTGACCCGCGAGTCTTTTCCGCTTCAAGCGCGAGCATGCTGCTGGATTCGCCGATCCTCGTCGGCCGGCTCCGGCAATGGCGCTTTGCCATCGGCGGAGTGCCGCACCGTGTTGTGTACTGGCCGCTTCCCTCTGCAGTGCCATTCGACACTTCGGCGTTTGTGGACGGCATTGAGCGCGTCGCACGCGAGGCCATCACGCTCTTCGGGGGCTCGCCCTACCAGGACTTCACCTTCCTCATGGTTGACGGCGCCTATGGCGGTCTTGAGCACGGCAACTCTGTCACCATCGGCGCGCCCAGCACCGAACTGGCGCGCGATCCCATCGCGGAACTCCCGGAGACCGTGCATGAGTACTTCCACACCTGGAACGAAGTACGCATCAGGCCAGTCGGATGGTGGCCCCTGGATTACCGGCCGATCCCGCCGACCACCGGAGCATGGTGGTACGAAGGAATCACCATGTACTACACCGACCTGCTGATCCGGCGGGCGGGCTTGCGACCAGAGGACTCGACGCGCACCGCGCATCTCGAGTCGCGCATCTCGGCTTACCTCGCCAACTCCGGTAACTGGCTTCTCTCTCCCGAGCAGGCCAGCCTCCTCGCCAATGCCACCAGCATGATGGAGTACGGCGACGACAACCCGAGCGTGCACGTGCAGGGCGAGCTGATCGGCACCATGCTGGACCTGATCATTCGCGATGCCACGGGAGGCAGCCGTTCACTCGATGACGTCATGCGAGGGATGATGGCGCGGTTTGGCAGTGGCACCGGCTACACCGGCGCTGGCATCGAGGAGGTGGTGGACTCGGTGTGCGGCTGCCGCACGCAGGAGTTCTTTGACCGCTACGTCCGATCGGCGCACATGCTCGACTTCAACCACTATCTGGCGCTGGGCGGCCTTCGGATCAGGATTGACTCAGTGCCGGATTCGACGCCGGACGGTGCACCACGCCCGGATCTCCGGATCTTCGGGTGGCTCCCCGATGGGGCGCCGCATCCCCTCCTGCGTGTGACCGACCGCACCAGCGCCTGGGCGCGGGCGGGCCTCCATACTGGCGACACGGTGCTGGCCATCAACGGTTCGGCGATCGACAGTGTCCAGGAGCTCAGGGCCGCGGTCCTGCGGCTTCGTGTCGGTGATACGGTGCGGATCGTCGTGGCTGGTGGCTCGGCGGCTCGGCGGCTCGGCGGCTCGGCTGGTGGTAGGCGCGAGGTGAAGTTTGTGCTTCCGCACTTGATTCGACCACGAGTAACTCTTCAGGACGCGCAGGGCGGGGAGGGCGGGCGCGATGGGCAGGTCCGAATCTCGTCGCCATTCATGGTGGAGCAGCAGGGCCTGGCAGCTCGGCGCCCGCATTGAAGAAGACCGTTGAATCAAGCGCGCCGCGCAGGATATCGGCCGGTGTTGTCGGTCCCCGCTCGAGAGAGGCTCGTCGTGCCAGCTCCTGCATGTATGCCGTGTCGGTGAGCGCACTCAGTGACACGGGCTGGTTGAGCAGAAGCGCGCGGGGGCCCAGGTAGAGATAGGCATCCACTCGTGCCGAGATCCCGGAGGCGTCGCTTTCGTCCGGAAAGAAGTACCCGTAGTCCAGGTCGGCGAGCCAGCTGCCGCCAAGCGGGACGAGTGAGGGCGCCGGCCAAGTCGCCAGTTTCCGCTCGAGGGAATCATTGTAGCGAGTCCGCGACGAGTGATTACCGAACCCGTTATGCGCCATCACGACGTACGTCAGGTGATGCCCGTTACGATTCTCGACTTTCCGTTCGTACATGCCCACCGCGCCACCACCGCCATGCATCAGGTGCCGGATTCCGAAGATCATGAGCGCCTTGCGGTGCCTGAGCAGCACCTCGCGATCCATCACGGCGGCGATGTTGGCGTCGCGGTCCCGGAATGGCCGCATATCGTCGCTGTTCCTGACCGTGCTCCAATCTATGGGCGGGTCGCCTGCGAGCACCCGCAGCTTCCGGTCAGCCGGGAGCGCCTCGTTGATCTGGCGCACCAGTGGGAAGAGCTGCTCGTAGAAGGAAGCGAGCCCGCACATCGGCTGGGTCGTGTTGCGCCAGACCTCCTGCACCTCTGACAGCGGAACATCCTCGCCCGCGATGTAGCGATCCAGCACATGCTGGTAGAGCGAGTTGCCGCATTCCACCACGATGTCGTTCACGCTCAGCGGGAACGCAGGATCCCGAATCAAGTCGAGGATAAAGTCGTCGAAATCCTGGTTGGCGTAGGAGAGGATTCCGAGGCCCACGACTTCGTGATCGCGGAATGCGGCGAGGATGCCCGGCCCGGCCTCCATCGGCTCCGGGTCGCGACCCTTTGGCTCCGGGGGCCCGGAATCCCTCGCCGGAGTGACTGGCTGAGGTGCCGCGCCACCCTTCGTCAGGGTGAATGGCATTGTGACGTCCTCTTCCCGATTGATGACGGACCCTTGCATCCGCTGGCCGGAGATGGTGGCCGTCATGGTGAATCGGTTGGGAGGCGCGTCAGGGCGCGCAGCATTGACCTCGAAGGAAAGATGGGTGCCGTCGAGCTTGCCATTCTCGATGGCAAATCGGGACCCGTCGCCCGGTGTGCTTATCCAGCCGCTCAGCGTGTCACCGCTGGCCTTCAGTTCCAGCACCAGATCCATGCCGCCACCACCCGGCTCCGTCACCTGACCAGACCATACTCCGTTGAGATCGGCCGGAGGCCCGGCGCATGCTGCAAGCCCCAGCAGCAACCCCGCCAGTGCTGTGCTGATCTTCATGGAGCACCGGCACTGACGATGTGCGATGCGCTTCTGCTGGCCGGACGGCTCTCCGAGACGCTCCCCCCACGGGCCATCGCGAGCACTGCCAGGAGCAGCATGACACCGGCTATGACCAGCTGATAGCGCCTCGACGCAATTCGATCGGCAAGTCTTGGCACCAGATGCACGTGAGCCAATGAATGCCGGCAGAGAGCGGTCGCGCCTCCGAGTGCCCATAGCAGCGCCGGGAGATCCCCGCGCACTTCGTGGAGCTCGCCGAGCATGGCCTGAGCCCAGGGCCGGCTGGACGCCGGCGCCAGTCGCGCTGCGGTCCGGAGGACCTGGGATGCAAGACTGCGAATCACCGGCATCAGCCCTCCGCCTCTGCGAGGCGCCGGTATGCTGTACGGCGGGAGCCGTGCGCCTGCACGTACTCGCGCGCGGACCGGATTCCCTCAGAATTGAGCTGGTACATGTGCCGAGGCGGCCGACCGGTCTCGGCCGCCTCCCAGCGAGAGTCGAGCAGCCCGCTATCCTCAAGCCGCATGAGAATGGGATACAGAGTGCCAGATTTCACGCCGGTCGCCCGGCTGATGTCGTATCCATACTGCCAATTCGCGGGAGCGGCGAGAAATGTCTGCAGGACGAGGAGCGTCTGGGACGATCGGCGGAGGGGAGCGGTCATGTGCTAACTCTACATATGTAGACCACCACGTGTCAAGGCTTGTCGATTTCGGCCGTCCTCATTCGACGTGATACAGAAACCCACACGGAGCCCGAGATGAAGACCGGTATCGGAGTCGCATGCCTCATCGGCGCGTTGGCAGTTTCCACCGCGCCTGCGAATGCCCAGACTCAACCACGAGCTGATACGCCCATGGAAATTTCCGCACCCGCGCCGGTCAAGACCGGTCACGTCTCCGCCAACGGCATCAACTACTACTACGCCATCTACGGAAAGGGCGAGCCGCTGCTGCTGCTGCACGGCGGGCTGGGGCAGATCGAGATGTTCGGCCCGAACCTGGGTGCGCTGGCGGCCGAGCATCAGGTAATCGGTGTAGACCTGCAGGGGCATGGCCGCACTCCCCTCGGCAATCGACCGATCAGCCTGGTGGATATCGGCGATGATATGGCGGTGATCCTCAACGCGCTCGGCTACAAACAGGTTGACGTCATGGGCTACTCCTTCGGGGGCGGCGTCGCGTTCCGGCTCGCCGTCCAGCATCCGTCGCTGGTGCGCCGGCTCGTGCTGGTGTCCACTCCGTTCGCGCAGGATGGATTCTATCCGGAAATGCTGCCGCAGCAGGCGGCCGTAAGTGCCGCGATGGCACCGATGATGAAAGACACGCCTATGTACAAGTCGTACGCCGCTATTGCACCCGACTCGAGCGAGTTTCCCAGGCTGCTCGATGCCATGGGAGCCTTCATGCGCCAGCCGTACGACTTGACGAGCGACCTGACTCGCCTGAAGATGCCGGTGATGCTAGTCTATGGCGACGCCGACATGATTCAGCTCGAGCACATCGTGAAGAGTTACCACCTGCTCGGCGGCGGCCAGCGCGACGCCGGCTGGAATCGGGAGCATATCTCGCAGAACCGCCTGGCCATCCTGCCGAATGTCACGCACTACGAAATGGGTGTCACGCCCGCGCTGGTGAGGGCGGTGTTGCCGTTTCTGGAGTGAGCTGTGAGCTGTGAGCTGTGAGCTGGGCAAGGATATTGCTCGCAGCTCATAGCTCACAGCTCTCAGCCTTCCACCAACTCCCTCAGTCTCCCCAGCGCCGCGTCCCACTGCACCGAGACATCATCGAGATAGCGCCGGGCGACTTCCAGTCGCTTCGTTTCGAGTGACCAGACCTGTTCCCTGCCCTGCCGCGTGCCGTGCGCGAGTCCCGCTTCTTCGAGCGCATGCAGGTGCTTGGTGACCGCCTGGCGCGTGATCTCTGTTCCCTCACGCAGCTGCGTGATGGAGAGCGGCCCCTCCCGGCAGAGTCGAGCGACGAGGCGCAGCCGCGTCCCGTCACCCAGGGCCGAGAACACTGGAGCTGCGTCACGTTCATCCAGCCGTCTGGCAGCGCCGCCCTTACGCGCTGACATGCTTCTCGATGTTCTTGATCTGTCCCGTCCACCCGCCGTCATTCATCCGGAACGCCTCGGCGCGCCGATCGGCCGGCAGGGCATCGAAGCCGGACTCGGTGATGGTGAGGTCCGTCCCGCCGTTGGCA
>DASSHL010000278.1:0-2834 GCA_035692845.1 Gemmatimonadales bacterium | reverse complement strand
GCTGGCGATTGTACTGGGCTCGGGGCTCGGGCACCTCGCGGAGCGCGTGACAGATGCGGTCCATATTTCTTACGACCAGATCCCGGGATTTCCACTCCCCACCGTAAAGGGTCACGTCGGCGAGCTGGTGGCCGGAACCTTTGCCGGCCGCACCGTCATCATGCAAAGCGGCAGGTTCCACATGTACGAAGGCCACTCGGCGGATGTGAGCGCCCTGCCGGTACGCGTGTTCGCCGAATTGGGCGTACGGACGCTCATCGTGACCAACGCGGCGGGTGGCATCCGCCGGAGCTTCACGCCTGGCACGCTGATGCTGATCGCCGATCATCTCAACCTCACCGGACGCAACGCCCTGACCGGGGAAGCGCTGCCGAATGAGGAGCGTTTTCCGGATATGTCCGAGGCATACGATCGCGGATTGCGCGAGCAGGCGCGACGCGTGGCAGCGGACCGGGGAATCCTGCTCGAGGAAGGTGTTTACGCCGGACTGCTCGGCCCCAACTATGAGACGCCGGCCGAAGTGCGCATGCTGGGAGCACTGGGTGCCGACGCCGTTGGCATGTCCACGGTGGTGGAAGTCATCGCTGCACGGGCGCGCGGCCTCCGCTGCCTCGGCATTTCGACGGTGACCAATGCCGCGGCCGGCATCAGCGAACAGCCGCTGTCGCATGCTGAGGTGATGGAGACGGCGGACCGGGTCAAGGTCCACCTCGCCGCGCTGGTTGAGGGCGTCGTGTCAGGTACTGGCTGACTCAGCTGGCATCAGCTGGCCGGGACGGCGTGATTGAGCGGTGGGTGTCCGCGCCCCAACGAAGGGGCCGCCTGCATGGCGCGGTTCACGTAGCGCAGGGCTTCCTCGACCGCCTCGGCCAGCGGGCGGCCTACGGCCAGGCGCGCCGCGATTCCGGCAGAGAGGGTGCAGCCCGTGCCATGGGCGCCCGGAATGTTGAGGCGAGGGCGAGTGAAGCGACGTGTCTCGTCGGCGGTCACCAGCACGTCGGTAACGATGTCGCCATCGAGATGGCCGCCCTTGACCAGCGCGGCCCTGGCGCCCAGCGCCACGAGTGCGCGTCCCGCCCGCTCCATCGATGCGGCGTCACGCACCTCCTGGCCGAGAAGAATCTCGGCTTCGTCGAGATTGGGTGTCACCACCGCCGCGAGCGGAAGCAGATCGTCGCGCAGGATGGTCTCGGCGTCGGTGCTCAGCAGACGGTCGCCTGCGGACGCGACCATGACCGGATCGACGACAAGCGCTGGCCATTGCTGTGCACGTGCCACGCGCACCACGACTTCCACCAGTGACGCCTCCGCCAGCATCCCCGTCTTCACCGCATCGGGCGGCAGGTCGGCGATGAGGCAGTCGAGCTGGGCCTGCAGGAATGCCGGCGGGACCGGGTGTACCGCACCCACACCCATGGTGTTCTGCGCCGTGAGCGCCGTGATGGCGGTCGTGCCGTGCACGCCAAACTGGTGGAACGTCTTCAGGTCAGCCTGGATGCCTGCGCCGCCGCCCGAGTCGGATCCGGCTATGGTCATGGCGATCTTCACTGCTTCTGGAGCTCCTTGGGCGCGGGCGGCATGGCCTTGAGCCGGCTGCGAAGCGAGGTGTACGCCGAGAGGTCGGAGCGACCGTCACGGGTCGCGGCCTGGGCGCCGGGGACTTCGTCAATGTAGCGGTCCACGTTGGTCAGCCGCTCGGACGTAGAGGGGTGCGAGGAGAACCACAGTTCTACCTTGCTCGGTTCCCGCTGCTGCAGCGCCTCGAGCGTCTGGAACTCGCGCTTGAGCCCTTCGGGATCGATGTTGGCTGCGGTCATGTAGACAACCGCCATCGAGTCAGCCTCGCGCTCGTCGTCGCGCGAGAACTTGGCGAAGATAGCGCCACCCGCCAGGTTGACCGCGAGCGCTTCGAGGTCGCTCGGCTGGCGGCCAAGCAGCACGTAGGCGAGCGTGAGCCCGGTGTTGGCGGCGCCGACCTGGCCCATCTGCTCCGCGGAGTGGCGGAGGTCCACGTGCCCGATTTCATGTGCCAGGGCGCCGGCAAATTCGTCCCAGTGGTCCGCACGCTCTATGAGGCCACGGAACACGTAGATGTGACCGCCCGGCAGTGCAAAGGCATTCACCTGGTCCGAGTTGATGACAGAGAAGGACCAGTTGAGGTCCTGACGCTGTACGACGCGCTTGAGCGGCGCCACCGAGCTGTTGAGCGCGGATTGTACCGCGCCGTCATGGATGACCGGCATGGTACGCTCGACCTCGGCCGCCGCGTCGTTTCCTGTCTGGATTTCCTGCTGCACGCTGGGCGTGCATGCGAGCGCCAGCGACAGTACGGACACGGCACATGCAGAATGAAGGAATTGCGGCATGAGCAGCTCCCTGATCTCAACGGTTCGTGACCTCAGGCTCAAGCGCGGGCGGGAACGCCGTGGCCTGGCGCTTGCCGAAGGGGTGCGTCTGGTCGAGGAAGCTCTTGCAGCCGGCCTCGATATCCGCGGCGTGCTCGTCGGTCCTGCGCTCGAAGCCACCGCCCGAGGCAAGTCGCTGAAGGCCGCACTGGCGGGCTCCGGCGTGCGCATGCACGAGGTGCCATCGGATGCACTCAGCGAACTGTCCGACACCGAGCATCCCCAGGGAATTATTGCCGTCATTTCACCGCCGCGCTGGAGTCTGGATCACATCACCGTGAGGCCCCAAGACACGCTTCTGGCCCTCGACGGCGTGCAGGACCCCGGTAACGTGGGCACCATCGTTCGGACGGCCTTCAGCCTGGGAGCGCGAGGAGTGATCGCGTTGCCCGGCACCGCCGAGCTCACCAACCCGAAGGTGCTGCGTTC
>DASSHL010000277.1:0-12418 GCA_035692845.1 Gemmatimonadales bacterium | reverse complement strand
ATGCCGTGTTCTCGGCAGTTCGCACCATCGCGGGCGCGATGGCGTTGACCCGAATGCCTTTCGGCGCGAGCTCGACCGCCAGCGCCCCCGTGAGACCAGCGACCGCGCCCTTGGCGGCGCTGTACGCCGAGAGGTTGGACGCCGGGTGCTTGACGGCAATGGAAGCGAAATTCACGATGCAGCCCCTGGTCTCCGCCAGCGCCGACACGGCCGCCTGGGACATCAGGAACGCGGTCTTCACGTTGATGGCGAGTTCGCGGTCGAGTCCCAGCTCGGTGACATCCTCAAATGTGCCGTAGGTCGTGAGACCTCCAGCCACATTCACCACCACATCGAGCCGGCCAAAATGCTTCCGGGCCGTTTCCACTGCGAGCTGCGCCACATCGGGCTCGGTGAGGTCGCCTGCCGCCGGCCGTGCGTCGATGCCCTGCGCCACGAACTCCCGTACCCGCTCGGCCACGCCCACCGCGTTACGATCGCACGCGACAATACGCGCTCCCGCCTTGCCAAACGCGAGCGCAACCGCATTGCCAATCTGTCCTGCCCGGCCCACGCCGGTGACAAGGACAACTTTGCCGGTGAAGTCTGGTGATGTCATGCGAGGTCTCAATCTGGTCACGGGTCACGGGTCACGAGTCCCGTGTCAGTTTATCCCACTGTCCGGCTGTCCGCCTGTCCGTCGGTTCGCCTTTCCAGCGCTTCCAGCCACGCCATTGGCACCTGCTGGGAGCCGATGGTGCCGTGATCGCCTTCGGCGGCGGTTTCACCGTGCCAGTCACTGCCGCCGGTCTGGAGCAGTCCGAGCTCGTCAGCTAATTGAGCGAGTCGCTCGCGCACCTCAGGGCTGTGGCTCGGGTGGCGCACTTCGAGGGCGTCGAGGCCTTCACTCCTGAACCGCTCAAGCACGGTGCGCGAGGCGCGATCCCTGAGGTGGGCCGCCGAAACCAGGCCGCCCACCGAATGGGCCATGCGGGCGACCTCCCGGAAGGTCGGAAGCACCTTGTCCACGAAGCCAGGGCGGCCGCGGCCAAGGTAACGATCGAAGGCGTTCGAGAGATCCGTGGCCGCGCCCTTGTTGACGAGGGCACGTGCCACATGCGGCCGGCCCATGGCGGCGCCCGCGCTCACCTGCAGCACGTCATCGAACGTGATCTCCACACCAAGGCGGCGCAATTTGTCCACCATGGCGCGGGCACGCCTGACCCGGTCGGCTCGGCAGCCGGCCAGGAAGGCATCGAGCGCCGCGCTCGATTCCGGCAGGAAATAGCCAAGCACATGCATCTCGCCCCACGGGGCGGCACAGGAGAATTCGCACCCTCCGACCACGCGCACGCCCCGCCGTTCGCCCTCGGCGACCGCCGCGGCAACGCCACCCAGGGTATCGTGATCGGTGAGGGCGATGGCCGAGAGGCCCGCTGCCGCCGCCCGCTGTACCACTGCTTCGGGCGGCAGGTTGCCATCGGATGCGGTGGAATGGAGGTGCAGGTCTACCGTGGGCGGGAGCGGCGTGTTCAGCGGCGATACCCCAGTTCTGGCGCCGTGAAAGCCGGCTGGCTGTGCGCGAGCATCCGGCGAAGAGCATCGTCATTCATGCGTGCCAGCGACAGGTCCATGGCCCGCGTGCCGCGCGGCGAGTAGCGGCTCATGCGCTGCTCGGCCACGCTGCCGTCCTCGCGCAGCCGCCGGAAAATGACCCCGAACTCGTCCTTGCCATACTGGGTAGTGCGGCCTGACGGCGCCACCTGCCACTCCTGGCCATCGGCCTCGAAGATGCGTCGCGCCATGAGCAGTCAGGCTCCGGTATCGGGGAAGGTCTCCAGCGCCAGCTTCACGTCCGCCATGAACCGGTCAGCATCGGCACCATCCACGATGCGGTGGTCGAACGCGAGCGCGAGGAAGCCCTTGGACCGCACCGCGATGGCGTCCTCGCCATCCAGCGTCACGACGGCCGGCTGCTTGGTGATCGCGCCGATGCAGAGATTGGCAACCTGTGGCTGGTTGATGATCGGGGTGCCGATGAGCGAGCCGAACACGCCCGGATTCGTGATCGTGAAGGTGCCGCGCTGCACTTCATCGGGGCTCAGCTTCTTGGTACGGGCCCGCTCGCCCAGGTCGTTGATGGCGCGCGCGATGCCGAGCAGTGAAAGCTCGTCGGCATGCTTGATGACGGGAACAATCAGGCCCCAGTCGAGCGCCACGGCGATGCTCAGGTTGATGTCGCGCCGATAGACGGTGGCTTCGCTGGTGACCGCAGCATTCAGCTTCGGGTGCCGCCGCAGGGTATCAGCCACGACCTTCGCGATGAACGCGAGATAGGTGAGGTTGACGCCGCGCTCGGCAAATTCCTTCTTGCGCGCCGCCCGCACCTGCACGATGTGCGAATAATCAATCTCGAAGATCGTGTTCACGTGCGCCGAGACCCGGCGCGACATGATCATGTGATCGGCGGTGAGCTTGCGAATGCGTGACCATGGCTCAACCCGGTCACCCTCCCACGGCTCGACCGGGGGATGCACAACGGCACCGGCGGCCGCAGGCCGGACGACAGGAGCAGCGGGCTGCGCAGGCGCGACGGCGGGAGGTGCCTCTGACGCGGCTGCCGACGCTGCCGCAGGCTGCGCCCCGCGGTCGAGGTAGTTCAGCACGTCGTTCCGGGTCACGCGTCCCGCGAGCCCGCTTCCGGGGATGGATCCCAGGTCGAGATTGTGCTCGGCTGCCATCTTCCGAACCAGCGGTGTGGAACGCCGCTTCAGGCGCTCTTCCATGGTTTCGGAGCCATTGCTCTGGGCGGGCGCGGGCGCAGCAGCGGTCACCGGCTGCGGCGCTGGCGCGGCGGGGGCAGGTTTCGGAGCTGGTGCCGCTGGCGCAGCCGCAGCCGGTGCAGGAGCGGGAGCAGGCGTGGGTTTGGCGGCTGGCGCTTCCGCTTTCGGAGCCGGCGCAGCGGCAGCAGGCGCCGGAGCCGAGGCGGCGGCGCCGGCTTCGGTCTCGATCCGGGCCACAACGGTCTGCACTGCCACCGTCTGACCTTCCTGCACCAGAATCTCAGCCAGAGTGCCCGCCGACGGAGCCGGAATTTCCGCGTCGACCTTATCGGTGGAAATCTCGAAGATCGGCTCGTCCCGCTTGACCGGGTCCCCGACCTTCTTGAGCCAGCGCGAGAGGGTGCCCTCGGCGATCGATTCACCCATCTGCGGCATGATGACGTCAATGCGAGCCATGATCGGACCTTTGCGGCTGCTGCGGTTGTCGAAGTGGCGATCCCGTCCTCGGGATGCCGTCGCTGGGAGGAATCTAATCGGTCGAGGGGTCGAGGTGGTCGAGAGGTCGAGAGGTCGAGGTGGTCGAGCTTGACCCCTCGACCACCTCGACCCCTCGACCTTCAGTATCCCGCCACCCAGCGCAGCCCGCGCACGATATCCGACGTCTGCGGCAGGACGAAATCCTCCAGCACCGGCGCGTAGGGCAGCGGCACGTCGTGGGCGCAGATCCGCCGCACCGGCGCATCGAGCCACTCGAAGGCGTGTTCGTTGATGCGGGCCGTGATCTCGCCGGCCACGCCGCCGGTCGCCGTATCCTCGTGGACCACCAGCACGCGGTTGGTCTTCTTCACGGTGGCGATGATGGCCTCCTCATCCATCGGCGCGAGCGACCGGAGGTCCAGCACCTCAACGGAGAGCCCGTCTTCCTTCTCCAGCTGCTCGGCCGCTTCGAGCGCCTTCCAGACCGTGGCCGCGTACGTGATCACCGACACATCCCGGCCCTCACGCGCGATGCGCGCCTTGCCGATCGGCACGACGTGATCCCCTGCCGGCAGCTCCTCCTTGATGCGCCGATAGAGGTACTTGTGCTCGAAGAACAGCACGCAGTCTTCATCGCGGATGGCGGACTTGATCAGTCCCTTGGCGTCCGACGCCGTGGCGGGATACACAATCTTGAGTCCCGGCGTGTGGAGGAATGCGGCCTCGGGATTCTGTGAATGGAACGGGCCGCCCCGCACATAGCCGCCGGACGGCCCTCGCACCACCATGGGACAGGGCAGGAACGCCCGGTACCGCGCAGTGGCCACATAATTGGTCAGCATGTCGTAGCCGCACGACACGAAATCAATGAACTGCATCTCGCAAACGGGCCGCATGCCCATGTGTGCGGCGCCGGCCGCGGCACCGACGATGGCCGCTTCGCTGATGGGCGTGTCGATGACGCGCTGTTCGCCGAAGCGCTCGAGGAGGCCATCGGTCACCTTGAACGCACCGCCGTAAGCGCCGATATCCTCGCCGAGGCAGAACACGTCGGAGTCGCGCTCCATTTCCTCGAAGAGGCCCTGGCGAATTGCCTCGAGGTAGGTGACCTCAGCCATCGTAGGTCCCCCACGAAGCGGGCCGTTCATGCGCGTCGACCACTCGCCCCACGTCCTGCCGGAACCAAAGCTCCGGCGCGGTGGGCGGGTCAGCGTACACGCCGACCAGCGCATCGCGCGCCTCGGGCATCGGCGACCGCTCGGCTTCGTCGGTGGCCTGGTCCACTTCGGCGACCGCGCGCGTGTCCACCGCGTCCAGGTCCTGGCCGGACACGCCGGCCTGCAGCAGCACCTGGCGGTAGCGATCCACCGGATCGTTCTCCACGGCCCAGCGCTCTCGCTCCCCGGGCGGCACGTACGACTGATTATCGTGCTCGGCGTGTCCCTTCCGGCGGTACGTCACCAGTTCCACCAGCGTCACGCCCTCGCCGGCGCGGGCACGATCCACCGCCTCCCTGGTCACCTGATAAACGGCCAGCACGTCATTCCCATCTTCCCGCACACCGCGGATGCCATATCCCGGCGCCTTGGCGACGAAGCTTTCGGCCGCCGTCTGCCGCCGGGTCGGCGTGGAGTAGGCGTAGCCGTTGTTCTCCACCACGACCACCAGCGGACAGCGCTGCACCGCGGCGAGGTTGATGCCTTCGTGGAAGGCGCCGGTCGAGGTGGCGCCGTCACCCACGTAGACAAGCCCCACCCGGTCCTGCTTCCGCAGCTTGAAGGAGAGTGTGACGCCGGCCATGACCGGCACCATGTCGCCCAGGTGGGAGATCTGGCCGATGAAGCCGCGCTCGGTGTCGCCAAAGTGAATGTTCAGCTCGCGTCCGCGCGTGGGACTGTCGCCCCGGGCCATGTATTGCCGCAGGATTTCGAGCGGGGTCGCGCCCTTGACCAGCATGGAGCCAAGATTGCGGATGAGCGGCGACATGACGTCGCGCGGTTCGAGCGCGTAGGCACTCCCGACCGCGTCCGCCTCCTGTCCCAGCGACCGGAACAGCCCACCGACGACCTTGGTCTGTCGATACAGCGCCACCAAGCGCTCTTCAAGCGTCCGGGTGAGCCGCATCCAGTAATAGAGGTCGAGCTGCTGCGCAGGGGAGAGGCGGGGTGACTTTTCGGATTCCAGCACTGCAGAAGGCGTGGACATGACGTTCCAGACAGGGGTCGGGAGCCAGTGAACGCGCGGAAAGGTAGCGGAGAGATGGTGTCAGGGGAAAGAGGGGACAGGGATCAGGGGTCAGGGTGGAGCGACAAACGTCAGTCGGTCCGCCCTAACCCCTAGCCCCCAAGCCCTATCGCCCGCTTTCAATCCTCATCCCGTAGAATGACCGCCAGACGAAGAACACCGAGATCAGGAAGAACACCGCCGCAATGAGATGCACAATTGCCCAGCCCTGGTCCTGCTGCAGCGAGACGGCGAGTTCCACCGCGAGGAGCCCGAAGAGCGTGGTGAACTTGATCACCGGGTTCATGGCGACCGACGACGTATCCTTGAAGGGGTCACCCACGGTATCGCCGACCACGGTGGCGGCATGCAGGTCGGTGCCTTTCTGCTTCAGCTCCACCTCCACGATCTTCTTGGCGTTATCCCATGCACCGCCGGCGTTGGCCATGAAGATGGCCTGGAACAGGCCAAACAGGGCGATCGACACGAGATAGCCGATGAAGAAGTACGGCTCCACAAAGGCAAAGGCGAGCGCCGCAAAGAACACCGTGAGGAAGATGTTCCACATGCCGCGCTGGGCGTACTGGGTGCAGATCTCCACCACCTTCTTGCTGTCGGACACCGAGGCCTTGGTCGCGCCGTCGAGTTTCATGTTGCGCTTGATGAACTCGACTGCGCGATAGGCGCCGGTGGTCACGGCCTGGATCGACGCGCCGGTGAACCAGTAGATCATGGCGCCTCCCGCAATGATGCCGAGCAGGAAGGGTGCGTGCAGCAGCGAAAGCTTGTCGACGTTCTCGGTGAGGCCGTTGGTGAGCGCCACCACGATCGAGAAGATCATGGTGGTGGCACCTACCACCGCAGTGCCGATGAGTACCGGCTTGGCAGTGGCCTTGAAGGTGTTGCCCGCCCCGTCATTCTCCTCCAGCAGCTGCTTGGCCGTCTCGAAATCGGCGCTGAAGCCGTGGGACTTCTGCAGCTCGGCCTGGATGCCGGGCACCTGCTCGATGAGCGACAGCTCATAGATCGATTGCGCGTTGTCGGTCACCGGGCCGTAGGAATCCACCGCGATGGTGACCGGGCCCATGCCCAGGAAGCCGAACGCCACGAGCCCAAAGGCGAAGACCGCCGGTGCCACCATCATCGCATCCATCCCCATGCCGGCGATCCACGCACCGATTCCCATGAGGACCATGATGGTGATGCCCAGCCAGTAGGCGCCGAAGTTGCCGGCCACGAGCCCCGACAGGATGTTGAGCGAGGGGCCGCCTTCCTGCGACGAGGTCACGATCTCGCGCGTGTGCCGCGATTCAACTGAGGTGAACACCTTGACCAGCTCGGGAATCAGCGCGCCGGCCAGCGTGCCGCACGACATGATGGTGGAAATCTTCCACCACATGCTGCCGTCGCCGAGGTCTCGGATCAGCAGCCAGGACACCAGGTAGGTGAGCGCCATCGAGACAATCGAGGTAAGCCAGACGAGCGACGTGAGCGGCGCCTCGAAGTTCATGCGGGTGGCCGCCGCATAGCGCGCCTTGGCCCAGGCCTCGTTGGCGAGGTACGACAGCCCGCTCGCCGCGATCATCACCACCCGCATCACGAAGATCCAGACCAGCAGCTGGACCTGGATCGTGGGATCCTTGACCGCGAGCACGATGAACGTAATGAGCGCCACACCCGTCACGCCGTAGGTCTCGAAGCCGTCGGCGGTCGGACCGACCGAGTCACCGGCGTTGTCGCCGGTGCAATCGGCAATCACGCCCGGATTCCGGGCATCGTCTTCCTTCACGTTGAAGACGATCTTCATCAGGTCGGAGCCGATGTCGGCAATCTTGGTGAAGATGCCGCCCGCAATGCGCAGCGCCGTGGCGCCCAGCGACTCGCCGATGGCAAAACCCACGAAGCAGAAGCCGGCGTACTCGCCCGGCACGAAGAGCAGGATGCAGAGCATCATCACCAGCTCGACGCTGATGAGCAGCATGCCGATGCTCATGCCCGCCTTGATCGGGATGGCATAGCAGGGATAGGGCTTGCCGCGCAGGCTGGCAAAGGCGGTGCGGGAATTGGCGAAGGTATTGACCCGGATGCCGAACCACGCGACGCCGTAGCTGCCGAGGATGCCAAGGACGCTGAAGGCGAGGATCACGACCACCATCGAGGCTGCGTAGTGCCGCAGCAGCCCGAAGTAGAGCACAATCACCACGCCGATGAACAGCTCCAGCAGCATGAGGAATCGCCCCTGCTGGATCAGGTAGGCCTTGCAGGTCTCGTAGATCAGCTCGGACACTTCCCGCATGGTCTCGTGGACCGGCAGGCGCTTGAGCTGGCCGTAGCTCACCAGCCCGAACAGCAGGCCCAGCCCGCAGAAGATGAGCCCGTACAGCAGCAGCGTGTGGCCCGGAATGCCGAAAAAGCTCACGGTCGAGAGGTCAGGGACCCGCAGGTCCGTCTCGCCGCCGCCTCCCGCCTGTGCAAGCGCCCTGGCCGGCAGGGTGAGCGCGGCCAGGGCGGCGGGAAGTAGGCAAGCGAGCAGACGGCGCATCGAGTGAGCCAGGCGGGCCGCGCGGGGCATCATGAAGGCTCCGTGGTAGGGTGAGGTTGCACGAACCAGGCTCAGTAGGCGCCGATGGGCCGGTGCGACGCATGCGCACCGGTGTGCAGCAGCGTCAGGAATCGCTTGGCAATCTTGTCGAGCTCGCTCTCGCCCGGCTGGTCGGTCGAGACCACGACGCGGGTGTAATGCCCGCCTTCGGCCTCGACCGTGACGGTGAGCTGGCCGAGCGGGCTGGAGAACCGGCGCAGCCTGGCGCCTTCTTCAACGGGCGCCAGCCGCTCCCCGAAGAACCGGGCAGCGGCCTGGACAGCCTCATCGGGCGAGACGGACGTGCGGTGAAAGTAGCGCATGGTAGTCAGGGGTCAGGGGTTAGGGACTGGGGTCGAGAGACGAATGCCCGATTGCGAGCCCTAGTCCCTAGTCCCCAGACCCTAGCCCCTCGTCCTCATGTCTCCTGATAGTACTCAATCCCCAGGTGCGTAATCTGGTCTTCGCCCATCATCCACCGCAGCGTGTTCTTGAGCTTGGTGAGCTGGATGAAGAGATCATGCTCCGGGTAGAGATCGGGCCCGAATTGCGGGCTCTTGAAGTAGAACGACAGCCACTCCTGGATGCCCGACAGGCCGGCGCGCTGGCTCAGGTCAAAGAAGATGGCAAGATCGAGCACCAGCGGGGCGGCGAGGATGGAGTCACGGCAGAGAAAATCGACCTTGATCTGCATCGGGTAGCCCAGCCACCCGAAGATGTCGATGTTGTCCCAGCCTTCCTTGTTGTCACCCCGCGGCGGATAGTAGTTGATCCGCACCTTGTGGTACATCTTGCCGTAGAGCTCCGGATAGAGCTTGGGCTGCAGGATGTACTCCAGCACGCCCAGCTTCGACTCTTCCTTGGTCTTGAAGCTCTCGGGATCGTCCAGCACTTCGCCGTCACGGTTGCCCAGGATGTTGGTCGAGTACCAGCCCGCCACGCCCAGCATCCGCGCCTTGAACATGGGAGAGAGTACCGTCTTCATCATGGTCTGGCCGGTCTTGAAGTCCTTGCCGCCGATGGCCACGCCCTTGTCCTTGGCGAGCTGCACCATGGCCGGAAAGTCGCAGGTCAGGTTGGGCGCGCCATTGGCAAACGGCACCCCCTCCATGATGGCAGCGTAGGCGTAAAGCATCGACGGTGCGATCGTGGCGTCGCTTGCGTCCATCGCCTTCTCGAACGCCGCCAGCGACTGGTGCGTGGCACCCGGTGCGATGAAGATCTCGGTGGACGCGCACCAGACCATGACCAGGCGGTCGCAGCCGTGCTTCGCCTTGAAGTCGCGGATATCCTGCCGCAGCTGCTCAGCCAGCTCCCGCTTGGACTTGCCCTGCTTCACGTTCTCGCCATGCAGCCGCTTGACGTACGACTGGTCAAAGACGGCCGGCATCGGCTTGATGGCCGAGAGGAAATCCTTGATCGGCTCGATGTGCTCGTGCCGGTCGAGCACGCCACAGTGCACGCACGCCTGGTAGGCGTCGTCCGGCACCGGATCCCACGCGCCGAAAACCATGTCGTCGAGATTGGCGAGCGGCACGAAGTCCTTGATGAGCGGCGCGCGCCCCTCGGTGCGCCGGCCCAGCCGGATGGTGCCCATCTGCGTGAGGGAGCCGATCGGCGCGGCCTTGCCGCGACGGATATTCTCGACACCGGCAATGAACGTGCTGGCCACAGCGCCCAGGCCTACGGTGAGCACTCCGAGCTTGCCCCTGGCCGGCGCAATCTGCCGAGCGGTCGTCTCTGCCACTTCTATCGTCCTTTCGGGAGGGAGTCATCCAGCGTCACGCCATTCGTGACGCGGAATACGTACATGAAGCGCTGGCACACCGTGATCAGCGACGCCAGCGCCAGCAGCAGCACCACCAGTTCCAGCGCCTGCGCGCGGTAGCCGGCGCCAAAGAGCAGTGAGACCAGGCCGAGGCCGAGAATTCGCTCGGCGCGCTGCGCGATCCCGACCTTGCAATCCACGCCCAGGCCTTCGGCGCGAGCCCGGGCATAGGATACGAGCAGCGAAAACAGGATTGCCAGCATGCAGACGATGACCGCCGGCAGCCGCCACGCCACGTCAGGAGCCGTGAGCAGGTAGACCGCAATCCCGATGAAAGTGGCGCCGTCGCCAACCCGGTCCAGCGTCGAATCATAGAACGCGCCGAAACGGGTGACGGTCGCGCTTCCACGCGCCACCTGGCCGTCCAGCGTGTCCACCACGCCGCTGATGAGCAGCAGGACACCGCCCCAGCGCACATGACCCAGCCCGTACGCCAGCGCGCTTACCAGGACGAAGAAGGTACCGACAGTCGTGATGGTATTGGGTCGCACGCCGGCCCGGATGAGGGCATCCACCGGTGCACGGACGATCGCGTAGTACGGGCGTTCCAGGGCGCCGAGCAGCTTCACCGTCGTCGGTCCGTCCTTCACGGCGCGAGGGGGGTGGTGCGGCCGTCTCCGGGGCGAAAGAATAGCGGAAGTTCGGGGTTCCGGCAATCGGCCCGACACACGTCCGCTGTCCGGCCAGGCCGGCCTGCCACGTGACGCTGCCTTGACGCCCCGGCGATTTGGCCGTATTCCCAACTCATGCCCCCGGACCCTCAGCTAGAACCTGCCATGAAGCTCGTGACACTAGGCGCTCCGCGCCTTGACGGCCCCGACGCACCCCCGTCCTCCGCGCGCCGCAAGCAGCTGGCGCTCTTGACGTACCTCGCCCGGCAGGAAAACCGCGAAGCCACCCGCTCGCAGCTCGCGGACCTGCTGTGGGAAGAGGGCGACCGCGCCCGCGCGCGCCATTCCCTCCGCCAGGCGATCTCAGGCCTCCGGCCCCTGCTCGGCGATCTCCTCACCACCGATGGCCAGCACGTGCGGCTCTCGGGCGCGCTGCCGCTCGACCTGGCAGAACTGGAACGCCATCATCCCGATGACGCGCAGGCCGGACCGGCGCCAGCCGAACAGGAGTTCCTCGCCGGATTTGACGATGTCGGCGGGGAGCGCTGGCGCTCCTGGCTGCGCCGCGAGCGGGACGCAGTCCACCGACGGTTCCGCTGGCGCACCGGCCCAAGCGTCAACCGGGCCAAGCGCGCCGCCGGCCACCGTGAAGACCGACTGCTTGCCGATGCGCTCGATGGCGCGTGGGAGGATATCGCCCCAGGCGGCGCGCTGGTGGTTGACGCTCCCGCCGACGCCACCCGGGCGGCGCTCTGCGAGCAGTTCGCGTCGGCTCGGGCTGCCGATGGCGAGCTGCTCGCTGCGGACGCGAGTGGTCCTGTCATCAGGCCGTGGGGCTACCTGAGCCGCCTCTGCGCCCGGCTACCCGAGCTTGATGGCGTGGCGGCCGCACCCGCTTCCGCCCTGGCGGCGTTGCGCCGGTTCTCGCCGGGCCTGGCCCAGCGGTTCCCCAGGCTTCCGCTGCAGTCCAGCTTCTGGTGCGATCCTGCGGCAGCGCTCGCCGAGACGCTGGCGGCCGCCGCGACCGTCGGCCCGGTGACGGTGGTCGCCGCCGACCTGGACCGCGCTGATCACCAGAGCCGTGAAGTGATCTCCCAACTGGTGCGATCCCGGCCCACCAATGTCGCCCTTGTGCTGATCGGATCGACCCGGGATGCCGATGCTGGTGCGGACCTGCGCGCGCTGGCGCGACTGCCCGGCGTGAAGCTGCTCCGGCTCGGAGCAGCAGCCAACGATCCGCTGCCGGAGCCCGTTGTCATCGAGCCCCTGCCGCCTGCGACGGTCTTCGGCAGCCGCTTCAACGCCGCCGACCGCCTCCTGCTGGCAGCGGGCGGAGTCATTGCCGCAGTAGTGCTGGTGCTGGCGGTGTTGGCGATGCGATAGGCGGGAAGGCGGGAAGACGGGAAGACTGGAAGAGCTGGCGGAATGATCACTTCCCGTCTTCCCGTCTTCCCGCCTTCCCGTCTAGTAAAGCAGATACTTCCCGATCCTCTCCCTGAACGCCTTCCGCTCCGCCACCCATCCGGCGGTGAGCTGCGCCGCGCCGAGACCTGATTCAAGCCCGACCCGCAACGCCGACGTGCCGGCGAGACGATCGAAGTGCGGCGCACTGATCTTGAAGCGCTCCGGCGAAACATCGCGAATGGCCGCGAGAAGGAGCACCGCCGTCTGTACCGGGTCGTAGGCGGCGCGGTCGGTGACGTGGAACCGGATTCCCGCCACTAGTGTGTCGGCATATTTCCCGTCACCCGGCGCATGCGGCGTGAAGTGCAGCGTGTCAAACCGGACGCCCGGTGGGTTGGCGAAGCGCAGTTGCGCCAGCACGCGCTCCGGGTCGAGCCAGGGCGCGCCGACCTGCTGGAACGGATGATCGGTGCCGCGCCCCACGCTCAGGTTCGTGCCTTCGAACAGGCACGAGCCCGCATAATGGATCAGG